>NZ_JBEZUT010000014.1:0-50843 GCF_040636595.1 Kitasatospora sp. NPDC036755 | reverse complement strand
CACCGAGGAGGCCGAGCGCGTCCGCAAGGCCGTCGTGATCCAGGCCGAGGCCGAGGCGCAGGAGAAGCTCGTCAAGGACATCAAGGCCGCCGAGGCCGCCGAGCAGGCCGCCGCGCACAAGGCCCGCGAGGCGCTGGTCATGGCCGAGGCCCGGCAGCAGGCCGCCGAGCTGGACGCGGCCGCCAAGATCCGGATGGCCGAGGGCATCCGGGCGGAGGCCGCGGCCGAGGGCCTGGCCCGGGTCCAGGTCCGCGAGCAGGAGGCCGCGGCGGTGGAGAAGGTCGGCCGCGCCGAGGCCGCCGTCCAGACGGAGAAGGCCAAGGCCGCCGCGCTGGAGATCGGCGGCAAGCTGAAGGCCGAGGCCGAGGGCCTCACCGAGAAGGCCGCGGCGATGGCCAAGCTGGACGAGGCCTCGCGCGGGCACGAGGAGTACCGCCTGCGGCTGGCCGCCGAGAAGGACGTCCGGCTGGCCGGGCTGGACACCCAGCGGCAGATCGCCGAGGCCCAGGCGGCGCTGGTCGCGGCCGGGCTGGAGAAGGCGAAGATCGACATCGTCGGCGGGGACTCGGTGTTCTTCGACAAGCTGGTGCGGTCGGTGACGGCCGGCAAGAGCGTGGACGCCTTCGTCGAGCACTCGCAGACCGCCCAGACCCTGGCCGGGCCCTGGCTGGACGGACGGGCCGACTTCACCCAGGACCTCACCAGGGTGCTCTCCTCGGTCTCCACGGCCGACGTGCAGAACCTGACGGTGTCGGCCCTGCTGATGAAGCTGATCGGCTCGGGGGCCGGCGACCAGGCCGGGCAGCTGCGCCAACTGCTGGACTCGGCCCGGAAGCTGGGCGTCGCGGAGACCCCGATCGGGGCGCTGGCCGGCGGCCTCGCCTCGGCCAACGGATCCAAGTAGCCCACCGAGCAACCGATTCCACCGAGTCAACTGAGGAACGTGACCGTGACCGTGGACGCCCTCGACGCCCGGCTCGACACCGGCACCTACGAGGTCCTGCGCGACCGGCTCGCCCGAGCCGCCGCCGAACTCGCCGACCGCGCCCAGGCGTTGAACGCCCGCCGGGTCGCCGAGTTCGGCGGCGGGGAGCTGCGACTGACCGGCACCGGGCGACTCACCACCGCCCGGGCCTGCCTGCCGCAGGACCTCACCGCCGCCGGCGGGCTGCTGCTGCTCGCCACCCGCCCGGCCGGACCCTCCGACGGCGCCGAGGACTTCGCCGACGCCCTCGGCCTGCACCACCCCGACCTCTCCCCCGCGCCCGCCGAGGGCACCCTGCTGGACGACCCCCGGCTGCGCCAGGACCTCGCCGACCTGCGGCGCTACTTCCGCGACGCCCGGCTGGAGCGGCTGCGCCCGGTGGACGGCCGGCTGCTCGCCGTCTTCCGCACCGGCCCGGCCGCCACCGACGTCCGGGTCCTGCGCTGGCGCCTGGACGGCGGCTCCGCCGACGACGCCCGGCCGTCCTACCTGGACGGGCGCGGCGAGCGCGACCACACCCCCGCCGACGGCCGGCAGCTGCCCTGGACCGCGCTCACCCGGGACGACCAACTGCCCGCCGGCCCCGGCCGCCCGCCCCGCGCCGATCTGGCCGGCGAGCTGCTGGTCGGCGTCGACGGCGGCCGGCTGACCATCACCACCCCGGACGGCCGGGAGCTGCACCGCGAACCGCTCGCCGAGGCCCTCCAGACCCTCGCCGACGCCCGGATCGCCCACGCCCGGATCGGCACCCTGCTCCTGGTGCGGGTGCGCCCGTACCAGGAGGAGACCGAGCGGCACCTGGTGGTCCACCTGCCGACCGGCACCGTCACCCGGATCGACGCGCTCGGCCAGGCCTGCCTGCGGCTGCCCGCCGACCAGGGCGTGGCCTTCCCCGGCGGCCTCCACCTCGTGGACGGCACCGTGCGCACCTTCGACCAGCCGGTCGACGGCCTGGTGTACGAGCGCACCGTCGTGTCGCCCAACGGCGAGGACGTGCTGTACGAGTTCCGCTCGACCACCGACGGTCGCGCCCTGCTCCAGCCGTACAACAGCGTCCGCCAGGAGGCCGCCGCCCCGCTCGCCTGCCAGGGCTACGCCCTGCTCGCCGACGGCACCCTGATCGCGCTGCGCCCGGCCGAGGACGGGCCGACCCGGCTGCACCCCGTCCAGCTCTGGCAGACCCCGTTCACCAGCGAGCGCTTCGCCGCCGAACAGCCCTCCGGCACCGGCCCGTTGGCCCGGATCGGCAACGCCGACCTGGTCCGCGGCCTGGCCGACTGCCTGGCCCTGGCCCGGCTGGCCGCGGCCGGCGCCGACACCCCGGCCGGCCACCAGGCCGTCCTCGCCGCCTGCACCCGCACCGCCGACCGGCACCACTGGCTCGGCCAGAGCGGCCTCGGCGACCTCGCCGCGCCGCTCGCCGAGATCCGCGACACCGCCCGGCAGGTCGTCGCCGAGTACGAGGCCGTCGCCCAGCTCACCGCGCACGCCGCCCGGCAGACCGACGAGGCCGCCGAGCACGTCGAGGGCCTGCTGCGCACCGCCCGCGGCGAGACCCTGGCCGACGCCGCCGAGTGGGTCGACCGGCTGTCCGGGCTGCGCCGCGCCCAGGGCCGCGTCGAGGCGCTGCGCGACCTCCCGCGCGCCGACGCGGAGCGGATCGACGCGCTCGCCGCCCACCTCGCCGAGGGCCTGGCCGAGGCCGCCGACCGCGCCGTCGGCCGGCTCGCCGAGCCGACCGCCTTCGAACCGCACCGGCAGCGGGCCGGCGAGCTCGCCGAACGCTGCGCCGCCATCGCCACCGCCGCCGAGGCCGAGCCGCTGGGCCTCGAACTCGGCGCCCAGAGCGAGGCCCTGCAGACCGTCTCGGAGCTGGTCGGCACCCTCGACCTGGCCGACGCCACCACCCGCACCGCGATCCTCGACCGGCTCGCCGACGTGCTCGGACTGCTCAACCGGGCCCGCTCCGCGCTGACCGTGCGCCGCCGGGAGCTGCGCACCCGCGAGGCCGCCGCCGAGTTCGCCGCCGAGACCGCCCTGCTCGGCCAGGCCACCACCGCCGCGCTCGCCGCCGCCGACACCCCCGAGGCCTGCGACGAGCAGCTCGGCCGGCTGCTGCTGCGGATCGAGCAGCTGGAGACCCGCTTCGCCGACGCCGACCCGGCACTCGGCGAGCAGCTCACCGACCGGCGCACCGAGATCCACGACGCGCTCACCGCCCGCCGCCAGCACCTGCTGGAGGAACGGGCCCGGCGCGCCGACCGGCTGGCCGCCTCCGCCGAGCGCGTCCTCGACACCCTGCACCGCAGGCTGGCCGGCCTCGACACCTCCGCCGAGATCGACGCCGCCCTCGCCGCCGACCCGACGGCCGTCAAACTCCGCGACCTCGCCGGTCAGTTGACGGCGCTCGGCGACCGGGTCCGGGCCGCGGAGCTGACCGGACGGCTGCGCGCCGCGCGCGGCCGCGCCCACCGGGCCCTGCGCGACCGCGCCGAGCTCGCCGGGGACGGCCCGGGCACCCTGCGGCTGGGCCGGCACCTGTTCGCCGTCACCACCCAGCGGCCCGAACTCGCCCTGGTGCCCTGGCGCGGACGCCCCGCCTTCACCCTCACCGGCACCGACTACCGCTCCCCCGTCACCGACCCGGCCTTCGCCGCCACCGAGCGGTACTGGGACCGCCCGCTGCCCTCGGAGACCCCGCGGCTGTACCGCGCCGAGTACCTCGCGGCGAGCCTGCTGCCGGCCGTCGAGGCGGCGGCGCCGTCCACCGACGCCGACCTGCTGGAGTACGTCCGGCGGGCCGCCGAGCAGCGCCCGGACGAGGGCTACCAGCGCGGTGTGCACGACCACGACGCCGCGCTGCTGCTGCGCGCCCTGCTCCGGCTCGACGCCGAGGCCGGGCTGCTGCGCCACCCGGCGGCCGCCCGGGCCGCCGCCCAGCTGTACTGGGCGCACGGCGCCGACGAGCGGCAGCGGCTGCTCTGGCACACCCGGGCCCGCTCGCTGGGCCTCGCCCTGGGCGCCTTCGGCAGCACCCCTGCGCGGGCCGCGCTCGACGCCCTGGCCGCCGAACTCTCCTCCGCCGTCGCGGACTTCATTCCGGGCACGGAGCCCGCCGGGCCCTACCTGGTGGCCGAACTGGCCGCCGCCGCACCCAGCTTCGCCCACTCCGCTGGCGCCGCCGCCCTGCTCGACAAGTTCCGCGCCGCCCCTGAGTCGGCCGGCCTCACCGAGGCACTGGACGCTCTGCCCGAGGAGCCGGAACTCCTGCCCGTACGGCGCCAACTCGCTGCCGCCTGGCTGGAGTCCGCCGCCACCGACGCCGATCCGGCCGACCTCGCCGAGGCCGCCGCCGCGCTGCTCTGCCCGGCCCTGCCTCGCCGGCCCGCCGAGGGGTCCGTGGGCGCCCGGGTCACCGGGCTGCTCGGCGACCACCCGCGGCTCACCGGCGGCGCACTCGACCTCCGCCTGGACGAACTGCTCGCCCAGGTGGAGGAGTTCGAGCGGGTCGAGGTGCCCGGCTACCGGGCCTACCAGCGGCTGCGCGGCGAGCTGCTGGCCGCCGAGCACGCCCGGCTGCGGCTGGACCAGTACCGGCCCGCCCCGCTCAACGGCTTCGTCCGCAACCGGCTGATCGACCAGGTGTACCTCCCGCTGGTCGGCGACAACCTCGCCAAGCAGCTCGGCACGGCCGCCGCCGGCGGGCCGGTCGACCGCAGCGGCCTGCTGCTGCTGGTCTCCCCGCCCGGCTACGGCAAGACCACCCTGGTCGAGTACCTGGCCGAGCGGCTCGGCCTGCTGCTGGTCTCCGTCAGCGGCCCGGCGCTCGGCCACCGGGTCACCTCGCTGGACCCGGCCGAGGCCCCCGACGCCACGTCCCGGCGGGAGGTCGAGAAGCTCAACTTCGCCCTGCACGCGGGCGACAACGTGCTCCTCTACCTGGACGACGTCCAGCACACCTCGCCCGAGTTCCTCCAGCGCTTCATCCCGCTGTGCGACGCCCAGCGCCGGATCGACGGCGTCTGGGACGGCGAGGCCCGCGAGTGGGACCTGCGCGGCAAGCGCTTCGCCGTGGTCATGGCCGCCAACCCGTACACCGAGTCCGGCCGGCTCTTCCGGCTGCCCGACATGCTCGCCAACCGCGCCGACGTGTGGAACCTCGGCGACGCCGTCGCCGGGCGCGAGGACCTCTTCGCCCTCAGCTTCGTCGAGAACGCCCTGCCCGCCAACCCCCACCTGGCCCCGCTCGCCACCGCCGAACGCACCGACCTGGACACCCTGCTGGCCCGCGCCGGCGGGCTGCCCGGCGGCACCCTGGCCGGTGCCTGGCCCGCCGCCGAGGTCGAGCGGATGACCGCCGTCCTCGCCGGCCTGCTCCACCTGCGCACCACCGTCCTGGCCGTCAACCGCGCCTACCTGGCCTCCGCCGCCCAGGACGACCGCACCCGCACCGAGCCCCCGTTCCTGCTCCAGGGCTCCTACCGCAACATGGCCAAGCTCGCCCAGCGCCTCGATCCCGCCCTCACCCGCCCCGAGCTCGACGCCCTGCTCACCGACCACTACCGCGCCGAGGCCCAGCCCCTGGGCGCCGACGCCGAGGCCCAGCTCCTCAAACTCGCCGAACTCCGCGGGACCCTCACCGAGGAACAGGAGGCCCGCTGGGCGGAGCTGAAGCGGTCCCGGCGAGCCGAGTGATCACACCTGGCCCATGACCGCGTCCACGAGCCGCAACCAGAGGTCCAGGCCGGGCGCGGTCGATTTGAAGGTGCGGTCCGACCCCCGCAACCGGGCGTAGGTCGCGACCAGCAGGTGCGCGACCCGCTCGGTCTCCAGCGGGAGCACGTCCCGGATGAGGTCCATCCACTCGGGCGCGCTTCCGTCGTGGAGCGTCTCCAGCGGCAGCGCCCGGCAGGCCGCCCACGTGACCAGCTCGGGCGCGTACTCCAGCAGCTTCCAGTGCGCCCTGCTGTCCCGCTTGAGCATCCTGGCGATCGCCGTCTGGGTCTCCCGGCGGGCTTCCACGGCACGCTGGACGCTGATCTCGTGCAGGTCCTCGTGGACCAGGCTGCGGTAGGCCGGGCCGGTGATGTCGGACCAGAGCGCGTTCAGCCCCTCGGGGGTCTGCAACTGGTTGCTGAGCTGCGGGCGCCGCGCGGTCGAGAGCGCGGCGAGCGAACGGAACACGTCCGCGGGTGTGAATCCGACCGGGTGCGGTCCGGACACGATGCCCCGCCGGGGATCGAAGTAGCCTCCCTCCCGCCGGAACTCCGCTTGGACGCGCAGGAGATGGGGGCAGCGCGCGAGATTGTCCTGCGGCTCCGGCAGGTTGACGTGGTGAGCCGACTCGTCACACAGCTCACGAGCCCGGTCGATGTCCTTGCCGGTGACGACGACCACCCACAGGACAGCCCTGTCGAGGTGCCCCGGCGGCAGTTCCCGGAAGAGGTGGGCCATCGTGACCAGCCGCTGGAACCCGTCGAAGCACTGCACGCCGTCGAGGCCGAGCAACCCCGAACCGCCGGCCCGGTCGGGCTCCCAGTGCGGGCTTCGCGAGGCCAGTACGATCGGCGGCCCGAACGCACCGACATCCTCGGGCCGTTCCCGGAGGGTGCGCGCGAAGGCCTGGTTGACCGGGCTTTCCGGCAGGTAGCCGCGTCGGCTCTTCAGCACGGAGGCCGCATCGGGCATGGCGGCCAGCGCCGCCAGCTCGGACGCCTCGATCAGGGCCATCCAGCGGTTGCCGATGACTGCGGCGTGACGTGCCCTGAGGATGTGCCGGTCGAGGGCGGGCGGGGTGTCCGCCGCCCATGAGGCTCCCGGCCAGGAGCCGAACGGGGCGTGGTTGGTGTCCATGGCCGGTTCAACGCCGCACGGGCGGTCAGGTTGCGGGCGGGCGGCTGGTGCCGCTGGGCCCGGTGAGCACCGGCCCGGTGGACGAACTCCCGGCGCGGGCACGGGCGGTGCTCGGACCCTTCCTGGACGCGATGGCGAGGAACGGCGCCCGGGTCCACCACGGCGGCGACCTCCCCCGGCTGCTCGGCGGGGCCGGGTTCGAGGTCGAGGAGGCGCTGGACGCGACGCCGTACTGCACGCCGGCCTCCGAGGCGGTGCACGCGCGCTTCAGGCTGCCGTGGGAGGTGGTGCGGCGCCTCGGCGATCCGGCCAAGTGGCTCAATCTCCCGTCCACGGTGGAGATGTACGCCGTGCGCGAGCACGTCGCCTGGTACGTTCACACGGCCGTCAAGCCATCGAGGTGACTCCGCGTGGACGAGCGCTCCGCCCCCCTGCCGTACCCGAGTGGCTGGTTCTGCGTCGGCCGCGTCAGGGACCTGCCGCCGGGGCGGGTGCGCACCGTCCGGCTGATGGGCGAGGACGTGGTGCTGTACCGGACCCGTCGGGGCGCGGTGCGCGCGGTGGGCCCGCACTGTCCCCATCTGGGCGCGCACTTCGGGGCGGGCGGGACGGTCCGGGGCGAGGAGCTGGTCTGCCCGTTCCACGGTTTCGCCTTCGGCCCGGACGGCTCCTGCACCGGCTCGCCGGACGGCGTCCGGTTCCGGGGCTCGCTGGACCGGCGCCGGCTGTGCGAGCGGGACGGCGCGCTGTTCGTCTGGTGCGCGCCGGACGGCGGTGTGCCCGCCTGGGAGCTGCCGCCGGCCGTCGGGGTGCGGCCGCTGGCGTGGTGGAGCGGGGTGGATCCCACCCATCCGCAGGAGGTGCTGGAGAACAGCGTCGACTTCCGGCACACCCGGGTGCTGCACGGCCTGGACACCCGGGAGACGGCGCCGCCGGAGGTGGCCGGCCCGCTGTTCACCGTCCACCAGCGCACCACCACCCGGTTCCCGGGGCTGGGAGCGGTGAGCCTGGAGCAGCCGGTGACGCTGGTCGGGCTCGGGATGATGCGCCTGGCGGTGGAGCTACCGCAGGTGGGCGGCACCCTGTGGATGTGGGTGCTGCCGACGCCGCTCGGGCCGTGGCGGACCAGGGTCCGGGTCGCGGCGACGGCCGCGGTGTCGTTGCCGGGGGTCGGCTCGGCGCGGGCCGTCGACCGGGCGGCCTCCTGGGCGGCGCTGCGGGCCACGGTCCGGATCCTGGAGCAGGACCGCCCGGTGCTGGCCCACAAGCGGTACCTGGCGCAGCCGCGGCTGGTGCCCGGGGAGCGCTCGATCGGGCTGTTCCGCCGCTGGGCGCGGCAGTTCTATCCCGGGGACGGTCCGGGGATCCACACCGAGCCCCCTCCCGGGTTCCGGTCCGTGTCCGCGGAGCCGGAGCCGGACGCCATCGACTGAGCTCCGGGCGATGCGGGCGGCGGCTCCCGGTCCTGATCGGGCTGCCCGGGCACGGACCGGCCCTCGGCCCGCCAGCGCCGGACCAGTTCGGCGTAGATGGGCGCCTCCGGGAACACCGGCACCACCGGTATCACTGGAGTCACCGGCGCCTCCGCCATCACCGGCGGCACCGGCGGCACCGGCGTCACCGGCTGTTCCGGCGGCCGGTCCGGCGCATCGCGCAGGATCGTTTCCTCAACCGGCTGCCGCTCCGGTTCCGGCAGCCTCCCAAAACCACTCACACCCGCCCAACGCACCCCACCCGCACCGAGACACGGCCGCGTCAACCGGGCACACCACGGGTCGCCCCCCGCGCCGCGGCCACCCGGTGCGCGGGAAGTCGGCCCACCCGACTTCCCGCGCACGTTCCCGTGCGCCGTCCGGCGCTCCCCGCTACCGCCGGCGCCCCGCCGCCAGCAGCTCGGGGACGGTGGCGAGCTTCACCCGGGGCCGCCCCTCGGCCGCCCCCCGCTCACGCTCCGCGCGGTCCACCGCGCGCAGCTCCCGCAGCCCGACCGCGTCCGGCCGCCGGTGCCGCACCAGTCGCTCGAAATCCCTGCGGCCCGCCTCCGGGGCGGGCAGCGCACGGGCGACGGCGTCGTCCAGCAGGGCGTCCACGGTCTCCCGCGCGCAGGCCCGGTTGGCGCCGATCCCGCCGGCGGGCCCGCGCTTGGCCCAGCCCACCACGTACGCCCCCGGCAGCGGCCGGCCGGTCCCCGGGTCGACGACCCGCCCGCCCCGGTGCGCGACCGTCCCGGCGCGCTCGTCGAACGGCAGCCCGGGCAGCGGCACGCCCCGGTGCCCGATGGAGCGCACCACCAGCCCGGTCCGCAGCGCCTCCGTCACCCCGGTGCCCTCGACCCGGCCGTCCGCCGTCGGCGCGGTCCGTTCGACCGTCAGGGCCTCGACCCGCCCCTCCCCGGACAGCTCGACCGGCGCCGACAGGAACCGCAGCACGATCCGGCGCCCCGGGCCGGGCTCCGCGGCCCCGTCGTACGGCACCAGCGGCAGCCCGGCCAGCAGCGCCGCCCGCGAGCCGGCGCCCGTCGAGGGGCCCGTCACGGAGCCGGTCGCGGAGCCCGCTTCGGCAGCCTCGCCGCCGGTGCCGCCGCCCGCCGCCTCGATCGCCGCCCGCACCTGCGGGTGGTCCTCGACCACCACCTCGACGCCGGGCAGTCGGAGCAGCGCCAGGAACTCCGCCCTGGTCCACGCGGCCTGGTCGGGGCCGCGCCGGGCGAGCAGCACGACCTCCCGGACCCGGCTGCGGCGCAGCGCGGCCAGGGCGTGGTCGGCGATGTCGGTGGCGGCGAGCCGGTCGGGGTCGGTGAGCAGGATCCGGGCGATGTCCACGGCGACGTTGCCGTTGCCGACCACCACCACCCGCTCGGCCGCCGAGAGGTCCACCGCGTCGGCGGGCACGGTCGGGTCGGCGTTGTACCAGCCGACGAAGGCGGTCGCGGGCAGGCTGCCCGGCAGGTCCTCGCCGGGGATGCCGAGCCGGCGGTCGGCGGCCGCGCCGACCGCGTACACCACCGCGTGGTGGTGCGCGGCGAGCTCCCGGTGGGTGACGTCCGTGCCGACCTCCACGTTGAGGTGCATCCGCAGCCGGGGGTCGTGGAAGACGCTCGCGAAGCTCTCCGCGATCCGCTTGGTGGACTGGTGGTCGGGCGCGACGCCGTGCCGCAGCAGGCCGCCGGTGACGGGCAGCCGGTCGATCATGGTGATCTCGGCGCTGGTGCTGCGCAGCAGTTCCTGGGCGGTGTACCCGGCGGACGGGCCGGTGCCGACGACGGCGATCCGCAGCGTGCCGAGCTCGCCGGGCAGGCTGCGCGGGAAGCCGGGCGCGCCCCAGGCGTGGTCGCTGGGGTGGTCGCGGAACCAGTCGCGGTTGAGGTCGCCGAAGACGGTGTCCGGCCCGCGCAGCCGGTCGACCGGGAACACCGCGTCCACCGGGCAGGCGTCCGCGCAGGCGCCGCAGTCGATGCACGCCCGCGGGTCGATGTACAGCATGTCGGTGGTGCCGAACTCCGGCTCCTCCGGGGTCGGGTGGATGCAGTTGACCGGGCAGACGGAGACGCAGGAGGCGTCGTTGCAGCAGGTCTGGGTGATCGCGTAGGCCATGGCCGGGGTGGGGTCCTCGCTGTGTCCGGTGGTCCGATGGGCGGGCGGATGGTGACCTGACGTTCCGTCAGAGCATGTGCACCCGGCGGTAGACGGCCGCCGAACGGCCGGTGAGCAGCCCGGTCTCGGCGAGGAAGGCCATCAGGTGCCGGGAGCTGGTGCGCATCATCGCCTTGCGGTGCTCGTTGGCCCGCACCTCGGCCAGCGCCCGCTGGACGTCGAGCCCGGCGGCCCGGTACACGCCCGGGTGGACCATGCTGCTGACGATGACGTACGCGCCCACGGCGATGCCGGTGGCCGAGGCGCGCCGACGGGCCGGGCTCGCGTGGCGCATCCGCTCGCGGATCTCCTGCCGGGCGAACTTCATGTGCCGGGACTCCTCGACCACGTGGATCCGGGAGGTGCCGCGGACGATCTCCAGCACGTTCTCGCCGCGCATCCAGTCGCGCTGCATGACGTCGAGCACCTCTTCGGCCACCAGGATTCCGCCGTAGGCAAGTTCGCCCTTGGCGAGGGCCTTGAAGGCGCGTCCGGCCTGGGCGATCACCTTGTTCGGCCGGTAGGCGGGAACACCCATCTTGGCGCAGGCGCGGGCGAACATGATCGAGTGGCGGCACTCGTCGGCGATCTCGGTGAGCGCGAACTGGAACTCGGCGTTGGCGGGGTTCCTGAGGTACTGGTCGCGCAGCACCATCTGCTGGAGGATCATCTCGAACCAGATGCCGGTGTTCATGATCGAGCAGACCTCGTGCCGGGTGAGGGTGACCCGCTGCCGCTCGGTCATCTCGTCCCACAGCCGGGTGCCGTAGAGCGTGCTCCACTCCGGGTTGAGGCCGTACTGGTCCTCCGGGAGGGGGGCGTCCCAGTCGATCTCGGTCGAGGGGTCGAAGGAGAGGGTGGCGGCCGACTCCAGCAGCCGCTTCGAGACGTCGTCGTCGGCCTCGGTGTGGCCTTGCCCCGTCTGCCGGGTGAGAGCCATGGCTGCCTCCAGGTGCCTGCTCCTGCGGGTTCCCGCTCACCCGCTTATTAGACGGACAGTACAATAAGAGCCGGTCGCCGAGAACCCCCTGCGCGGCAACGATCCGGCGCGCGACCGTACCCCTCGCGCCCCCTCGCGCCCCCTCGCCCGCCTCCCCGGCCCAGCCTGCGCCCGGCCCCCGCCCGACCTCCGGTACGCCGAAGGGCGGGACCCGTCACCCGGATCCCGCCCCTCGCCTGGCCCGCTCCCCCGCTACCCGCCGATCGCCTGCCGCAGCGCCTCCGCCGCCTCGGCCGTCGCCTCCCGGAAACGGTGCCCGACGCCGAGGTAGCTGACGTACCCGTGGATGAGGTCCGGCTGCCGGCTCAGCCGCACCGTGACCCCGGCCTCCTCCAGGGCCCGGGCGTACGCCTCGCCCTCGTCGCGCAGCGGGTCGAAGCCCGCGGTGCCGATGTACGCGGGCGGCAGGCCGGCCAGGTCCTCGGCGAGCAGGGGCGACAGCCGCCGGTCGGCGCGGTCGACGGGCGCGGGCGCGTACCGGTCGGCGAACCAGTCCATGCCCGCGTCGGTCAGGAAGAACCCGTCGGCGAACAGCCCGCGCGAGGGCCGTCGGGTCGAGGCGTCGGTGGCCGGGTACAGCAGCAGCTGGAAGACCGGCGCCGGGCCGCCCCGCCGGACGGCCTCCTGGGTGAGGACGGCGGCCAGGTTGCCGCCGGCGCTGTCCCCGCCGACCGCGATCCGCTCCGGGTCCGCCCCCAGGTCGGCCGCCTGGGCGTACGCGTGGTCGAACGCGGCCAGCGCGTCCTCGGCCGCCGCCGGGAACACGTGCTCGGGCGCCAGCCGGTACTCCACCGACAGCACCCGCACCCGCGCCCGCTGGGCGAGGAACCGGGCGACGTGGTCGTGGCTGGCCCGGCTGCCGACCACCCAGCCCCCGCCGTGCAGGTAGACCAGCAGCCCGGAGCCGGCCGCCAGCCCGTCCGGGGTGTACAGCGTCGCGGCCAACTCGCCGTGCTCCTGCGGGATTCCGACGCTCCGCGCGGCCACCGTACGGTTCACCGGCCCGCCCACCAGGTGCCGCGCGGCCTCCATCGCGGCCCGCGACGGCCCGACCCCGCCCGGCATCACCAGCGCCGCCTTCGACAGCCGCTGGAGCTTGAGGATCAACTGCGCGTCCAGCGCGAGCGTCTGCCCGTCCCGGACCACCGGCCTGCCCGCGATGGCCCGCCGCAGCCTCTCCGGCAGGGCGTACGCGGCACGGACGACGGCGGCCTGGATCCGGACCGGGGGTGGGATCGACATCTCTCTGCCTCCTGAGGGCGACCCCGGAACGGTGTCGGGGCGGTTCTGCCGGGGCCGGCAGCCCATGATGGGGCCCTCCCACCGGACGCGGAAGCCTCCTCGACGCCCCCTTCACCCGCCCTCGACCCCGCCCGCCTCCGCCGCACGCGCCCCGCCGCGCCGGTCAGGCGCCGCGCCGGTCCTGGGCGTCGAAGGCGGCCAGGGAGTGCGCCCCGGGCCGCAGGGCCAGGCGCAGCGCGGCCAGCGTGGCGGGCTCCAAACCACCCAGGGCGTCGGCGAGTTCCTCGGCCACGTCCGCCGCGATCTCCGCCGCCACCGCCTCCGCGGCCGAGCGCGGGCCGAGCTTGCTGACGGCGGCCGCGGCACGGGCGGGAGTGAGCAGCGCGGAGGCCTGGACGAGGAGCCAGGCGGGGACGCCCGCCGCGCCCTCCGGCGGCGGGAGGTACGGACGGGCGCCGTCGTAGCGGTCGTCCTCGGCGAAGGCCTGCTGCTTCACCTTCACCAGCGGGCGGGCCGGGCCCGGCTCGGGCCACTCGCCGGCCGGTTTGAGGACGTACCCCTCGGCGAGGTTGTCCGGCAGCTCGGGCAGGCCGAACAGGGCGGGCACCCGGGTGGGGTAGCGCACCGGCAGGTCGTGCAGGGTGTTCAGCGGGCCGTGTCCGAGCAGGGGCACGCAGGTGAGTCCGGCGGCCCGTGCGGCGGTGCGCAGCGTGCGGTCGGCGATCCACCGGCGGCCCTCGGGCGTCTCGACGGTGGCGTCGAACGGCAGCCAGCGCAGGCCGGGGGCGTACCAGACGCCGGTCTGGACCGGGTCGACCCCGGGGACGGCGGGCACCTCGGGGTGCGGGTAGCGGCCGCCGGCCAGTTCGCCGTAGACCGTCACCACGGCGGCGGGATCCGGGCGCACCGCGGCGGCGAACCGGGCCGCCGCGACGGACAGTTCGGGCCAGATCCGGCTCACCCCGAAGAAGCCGTCCAGCCCCTCGTCGTCCAGCAGTTCACGCCGCTTCGCGGCCCGCACCGAGCCGCCCTCGCAGACCACGGCGAAGTGCGCCCCGTGCACCTTCTCCGCCGCCGTCCACTCGCGGCTGCCGGGGCCGCCGGAGCGGCCGCGCCCGGGGATCTTGGGATAGGGCCGCAGTTCGGGCCCGCCGGCCCCCGTCTCGAACACCGTCTCGGACACGAACGGCATCCTCGCCGCCGGGCCCGCCGCCTGGCAACCGGGATTCCCGGGCCGCCGGCCGGCGCCCCGCCACGCGCCGGGGCACCCCGCCAAGGTCCGGCCCCGTCACGGCGGGAGCCCCGCCCGGCCCGTGGCGGGGTGCCCCCCGTGACCGGGTCAGACCCCCCAGCCCGCCCGCAGTTCGGCGAAGGCCTCGTGGAACCCCGGGAAGGTCTTCCGCACGCAGCCCGGGTCGTCGAAGGTGATGCCGGGCGTGCGCAGCGAGGTGACGGCGAAGGACATCACGATCCGGTGGTCGGAGTGGGTGGCGATCTCGACCGGGCGCGGGGTGCCGGGCCGGATCTCGATCCAGTCGTCCCCGGTGGCCACCATGACGCCCATCGCGCGCAGGTTGCCGGCGCAGGCCTCCAGCCGGTCGCACTCCTTGACCCGGGTGTTGTGGACGTCCTCGATCCGCACCGGCCCGGTGGCGAACGGGGCGATGGCGGCGAGCGTGGGCATGGTGTCGGAGATGTCCCGCATGTTGACGGTGATCCCGCCGAGCGGGCCCTCGCCGGCCACGGTGGTGCGGTCGCGGCCGATGTCCACCCGGGCGCCCATCCGCCGCAGCACGTCGACGAAGCGCAGGTCGCCCTGGAGCGCGTCCCGGCCGAGGCCGGGGACGGTCACCTCCCGGCCGGCCAGGGCGGCCGCGGCGAAGAAGTAGCTCGCGGTGGAGGCGTCCGGCTCGATCGGGTGGTCGGCGGCCCGGTAACCGCCGGACGGCACCTCGAAGACCTCGCCGGCCGGGGTCCGTTCCCGCTTCACCTCGACGCCGAAGTCGCGCATCATCGCCAGGGTGATGCCGATGTACGGGGCGGACACCAGCCGGGTGACGGTGATCCGCAGGCCGTCCCGGGTGAGCGGGCCGAGCAGCAGCAGCGCGGTCAGGTACTGCGAGGACTCCCCGGCGTCCAGGGTGAGTTCACCGCCGCGGACGCCGTCGGCGACGACCGTCAGCGGGTGGTGCCCCTCGGTCTCCCCGTGCCGCAGCTCCACGCCCAGTTCGCGCAGTGCCCGGGTGAGCGGGGCGACGGGGCGGCGGCGCATCTGGGCGGAGGCGTCGAAGCGGTAGGTGCCGTGGCCGGCGGCGGCGAGGGTGGGCAGGAAGCGCGCGGTGGTGGCGCCGTCCCGGCAGTACACCTCGGCCTCGGGCACGGCGGGCCCGGCCGGGCGGCCCTCCACCCGCCACTCCCCGGCCGTCCGCTCGATCCGGTAGCCGAGGGTGTCCAGCCCCTGCACGAAGCCCTCGCTGTCGTCCGAGGACAGCGGCCGGCGCAGGGTGGTCACGCCCTCGGCGGCGGCGGCCAGGAACAGGGCCCGGGCGGTGATGGACTTGGACCCCGGGATCTCCACGGCAGTCACGGCAGGCTCTCCCAACACGAGTGTCCGACAGGTGTCTTTCGGTGACGTCGGACCCGATCCTGCCCCACCGTGCGGCCGCTTCGGCGGGCCTTCCACGGACTGGACGGCGACGGAGGCGACAACTCCCGGCGAAGGCCGGGCGCCGGCCCCGGCCCGGCCCCGGGCTCAGCAGCGCGCCCAGAGTCCGGCGAGGTGGGCGCGCAGGACCTCCTCCGCCTCCGTCACCGTCCGGTGCCCGACCAGCACGTGCGCGGTGAGCCCGTCGGCGAGCGCGAGCAGGGCGCGGGCCTCGGTCCGCGCCACCACCGCCCCGCCGCTGGCGTGCCCGCCCAGCGCCGGTCCGCCGACCTCGGCGCCGCCGGCGGCCTGGGTGACCAGTCGCACCAGCAGCTCCTCCAGCGCCGTGTAGCTGCGCCGCAGGGTCGTCGCCAGCGCCGGGTCGACGGCGGCGCCCGCGACGAAGGCGAGCCAGATCCTGGCCTCGGCCCGGTGCTCCTCGCGCAGCAGCGCCACCTCGCCCGCCACCAGGCCGAGTTCGTCGGCCGCGGACTGCGCGGGGCCGGCCGCGAGCCGGTTCCGCACCCGCTCGGCGACCCGCTCGCCGACGTGGGCGAGCGCGAACAGCAGCATCTCGTCCTTGGTGCGGAAGCAGCGCTGGACGGCCCCCATCGACACCTCGGCCCGGGTGGCGACGTCCCGCAGGGTGACGCCCTCCAGTCCGTGCTCGTCCACCAGCAGGCAGACGGCATCGGCGATCCGCCGGCGCCGGTCCTCGTGGTCCACCTGCTTGGGCATCTCCGGTCTCCCTCCGATTTATTCGATGCAAGCGTATCGGTTCCCGGGCTAGGGTTCGATCCGTTCCGATGCGACCGCATCGGAACGGATCGGAACAGCCGAGCAGATCCGGACGCCCCGGACCGACCCGAGGAGAACCGCCATGCCCGTGTGGAGCAGGACCGCCACCGAACTCGCCGCCGCCGTGCGTGCCGGGGAGGTCTCGGCGCTCGACGTGGTGGACGGCCACCTGGCCCGCATCGCCGAGGTCAACCCCCGCCTGAACGCCGTCACCCAGCTCCTCGCCGACAGCGCCCGCTCGGCCGCCCGGGACACCGACCGCCGCCGGGCCGCGGGCGAGGAGCTCGGACCGCTCGCGGGCGTGCCGTTCACCGTGAAGGAGTGCACCCCCGTCGCCGGTGTGCCCACCACCTTCGGCACCCCGCGCTTCCGCGACCACGTCGCCACCGACGACGCCGTCCCGGTGGCCCGGCTGCGCGCGGCCGGGGCGATCCCGATCGGCCACAGCAACCTGCCGACCCTGATCCTCGCCGGCATGCACACCCGCAGCGAGCTGTACGGCGACACCCTCAACCCCTGGGACCCGCACCGCACCCCCGGCGGCACCAGCGGCGGGGACGGCGTGGCCGTCGCCTCCGGGATGGCCCCGCTCGCGCTCGGCAACGACTCCGGCGGCTCGACCCGCATCCCCGCCTCCTTCAACGGGGTCGCCGCCCTCAAGCCGACCACCGGCCGCTTCCCCGCCGACCAGCGCCTGATCGGCCCGGACGACCCCGGACCGGCCTCGCAGGTCCTGGTCACCGACGGCCCGCTGGCCCGGACGGTCGCCGACCTGCGGCTCGCCTACGAGACGCTGGCGGGCACCGACCCGCGCGACCCGCGCGCCGTGCCCGTCCCGCTGTACGGGGAGCCCGTCGCCGCGCCGGTCAGGGTCGCCGTCGTCGCGGACCCGGGCGGCCGGGGCGTCCACCCCACCGTCCGCCGCGCCATCGCCGAGGCCGCCGACGCGCTGCGCGACGCCGGGTACGACGTCCGGGAGGTTCCCGACGTCCCGCGGCTGGACGAGGCGCTCGACGCCTACTACCGCCTCACCAACACCGAGTTCGCGCCGAGCTGGCCGGCCGTCCGGCAGCTGCTGGGCGAGGGCGGCGACCGCTTCATCGACCTGACGATGCGCATCGCCCCGCCCGCGGACGCCCCCGGTCTGCTCCGGCTGATGAGCGTCTGGATGGGCGTCCGCCGCACCTGGACGGAGTTCCTCCAGGCGTACCCGCTGCTGCTGGGCCCGGTGTTCACCGAGCCGCCGGTGGAACCCGGCCTGGAGTCCCGGGACCAGGCCGGCCGCGACCGGGTCGCCTCGGCCATGCGGCTCTGCTCGGTGACCAGCTTCGTCGGCGTCCCGGCCGTCGCCGTCCCCACCGGTGTCGACCCGGACGGCCTCCCCACCGGCGTCCAGCTCATCGGCCGCGCCTTCCGGGAGGACCTCTGCCTGGCCGCCGCCCAGGCCGTCGAGGACCGCCTGGGCACCCTCGCCCCGATCGACCCGCGGCCGTGACGGCCACGAACGCCCGAAGCGCCCCGAGTGCCCCGAGCGCCCGAAGCACCCCGAGGCCGTAGCGCACCCGGCCGGCCCGCGACCGTAGCGGGCCGGCCGGGAACGCCGCCCGCCACCGCCCGCCACCCGTTCCCCCGCCGGCCCGCCGGCCCGCCGCCCCCGCTACGCCCCCGGCAGCCCCGGCACCACCAGCCCGCTCTCGTACGCGATCACCACCGCGTGCGTCCGGTTCTGCGCGCCCAGCTTGCCCAGCACGTTGCCGACGTGCGTCTTGACCGTCTCCTGGCTCACCGAGATCAGCTGCGCGATCTCCGGGTTGGACAGCCCGGTCGCCATCAGCCGCAGCACCTCCTCCTCCCGCCCGGTGAGCGCCGCGCGGGGCAGCGCCTCGGCCGAGTCCAGCGGTTTGGCGGCGACCATCCGGCGCAGCGCGGCGGGGAACAGCACCGCCTCCCCGGCCGCCACCACCCGCACCGCCTCGGCGATCTGCGGGACGGGCCGCCGCTTCAGCACGAAGCCGCTGGCCCCGGCGCTCAGCGCGGCGGTGACGTAGCCGTCGTTCTCGAAGGTGGTGATCACCACGACCTTGGGGGGCTCGGCCCCCTTCAGCAGTTCGCGGGTCGCCTCGATGCCGTTGCGGCGCGGCATCCGGACGTCCATCAGCACCACGTCGGGGCGCAGCGCCCGGACCCGTTCGACCACGTCGACGCCGTCGGCGGCCGTACCGACCACCGTGATGCCCGGCTGGGCACCCAGCAGGGTGCCCAGGCCGCTGCGGGTGACGGGGTCGTCGTCGGCGATCAGGAGGGTGACCTCGGGCGCCCCGGGATCGCCGCCGCTCACGCGGACCGCCGCACCGGCAGCCGGACCGCCAGCCGCCACTGCCCGTCGCCGTACGGCCCGGCCTCGAACTCGCCGTGCAGCAGCCGCACCCGCTCGGCGAGGCCGGGCAGGCCGTGGCCGGAGGTCGGGAAGCCGCTCGCGCCCGGGCCGGCCGCTCCGGCGCCCACCCCGTTGACCACGCTGAGCTCCAGTTCCTCGGGCCCCGCCACCACCCGCAGGTCGATCGGCCCGCCGGCGCCGTGCCGCAGCGCGTTGGTCAGGCCCTCCTGGACGATCCGGTAGGCGGCCCGGGAGAGCGTGCCCTGCACCAGTTCCAGGTCCCCGGTGGTGCGGGGCACGACGACCGCGCCGGCGTGCCGCAGCCGGTCGAGCAGTTCGGGCAGGTCGGTGAGGGTGCGGGTCGGCGCGGTGCCCGACTCCTCCTCGCGCAGCACGCCGAGCACGTAGTCGAGGTCCTCCAGCGCGGCCCGGGTGGACTCCTCGATGCTGCGCATGGCGGCCCGCGCCGCCACCGGGTCGGCGGTCAGCACCTCGCCCGCGACGGCCGCCTGGATGGTGGCGGCGGTCAGGGTGTGCCCGATCGAGTCGTGCAGTTCGTGGGCCAGCCGGTTGCGTTCGGCCAGCAGCCGCTCCCGTTCGGCGGCCATCGCGAGCCGTTCGGCGGGCGAGGGGCCGAGCAGTCGGGGTGCCAGCCACCGCAGTGTGCTCGACACGGCCGCGAGCAGCACCGCCGCGAGGGCCAGGCAGAGCGCCGCCACGATCCAGGCCGAGACGCCCGTCAGCTCGGTGCCCCAGCCGAAGAGGCTGACCCTCGCCTTGCCGTCCGCCCAGCTGCCCGGCAGGGCCACGCCCATCACCAGCAGCGTGCTGCCGCCGATCAGCACCGTCCATCCCAGCGCGACGTGCGCGACGACGAACAGCGGTGTCCGCCACCGCTCCGTGGCGGCGCCCTTCACCGGGTCGGGCACCGCGACACCCAGCAGCCGCCGAGCACCCGCCGCGAGCACCCGGCGCACGACCCGCGGCAGCCCGGCCGCCGCGAGCAGCAGGGCCCACACCGGCAGTCCCACCCAGGCGGCCTCCGGCCGGCCGTCCAGCCCGAGCGTCAGCCCGAGTGCCACCACCGCCACCGGCAGTCCGGCCAGAGCTCCGAGCACCGCGAACAGCACTCCCGTGTACGTCGACCTGCGCAGCAGCAATCGCATTCCCTTGATCATGCTCGCCAGTATCAGGGGCCCTTCCGCCCTGATCCTCCCCCGATCGAGGGAGGATCTCCGAACGCTCCCACCCGCCGTGACCGGCCCGTATTCGGCCGGAACGCGACCACTCGTTCGCATGAATCCGACCGGAAGCCGCCTCCACATCTCCCGAGTTCCAGACGATCGCATGAATGACGATCAATCAAAAGCTCTTCCGACAAGGCCTGTTGGCCACCGCCGCCGCCTCCACCCTCACCGCGCTGGCCGCGACGGCCGCCCAGGCCGCACCCGCGCAGCGGGACGACGGTCCGCACCGCTACCGGGTGTCCGTCCGGGCCTCCGGGGCCTGGGTCCCTCCCCCCGGCCTGGCCTCCTTCACCGTGCACATCCGGGGCCCCCGCGGTGGCACCGGCGGCGGCACCGGCGGTGGCGGCGGCCCGGGGGCCGCGGGCCGGTAGCCGCCCCGGCGCGGGCCGACGGCCGCGCGCGGAGGAGCCGACGGAATCCGGCCGTTTCACGGATCGCCCTGCCGGCGAACCGACGGTGGAAGAGACCGGCTCCCGGAGCCGGAACCCGATTGACCCGCGCCCAGCACAGCACCAACCCTCCTGATCCATAATCGCGTTGACGAGACAGGACTTTCCGGATGGCTGGTTCCCCCACCTCCCACGGAGCCGTCGCGACGGCCGCCGCCGCCCTGCTGCTCGGCCCGGCCCCCCACGGCCGCGGCGGCCGGCCCGAGGACCGGCCGGCCGTTCGGCCGACCGTGATCAGCTCCGCCCCGGCTCCACCGGCCCGAGCGCGTCGCGCAGCATCGTCCGGGAGGTGATGCCGAGCTTCTCGTAGATCTGGTACAGGTGCGCCCCGACCGTCCGGTGCGAGATGAACAGCCGTTCGGCGATCTGCTTGTTGGTGAGTCCGGAGGCGGCGAGCCGGGCGACCTCCAGCTTCTGGGCGCTCAGCCCGTGGGCGTTCGCCGCGTCGGGCCGGGGCCGGCTCCAGCCCGCCGACTTCAGCTCGTTCCGCGCCCGCTCGGCCCACGGCCGGGCCCCGAGCTCCTCGAACACAGCGAGTGCGGCGCCGAGTTGGGCCCTGGCCTCGGCGCCGATCCGGGCCCTGCGCAGCCGTTCGCCGTGGGCGAGCCGGACCCGGGCGTGGTCGAAGCGCCACCGCTCGCCGCCGGGGGTGGCCAGGGCGAGTGCGAACAGCCGCAGGGCCTCCTGGTCGTCCTCGGTGCACAGGGCGTCCGACGCCTCCACCAGCATGGCGTGCCGGGAGGACACGGCGCCGAGGCCGGCCTCCCGCATGGCCCGGACGTGGGCGGCGGCCTCCGCGCGGCGGTCGCTGCGGACGCCGGCCTCGACGAGGTGAGCGGCTGCCCAGAGCGCGTGCGGGACGTGCGGGGCCAGGGTGCCGGCGGGGCTGACGGCTTCGGCGTGCCGGTAGGCGAGCGCGAAGTCCCCGCGGCCCAGGGCGGCCACGGCCGCGGCCTGGTGGGCGTAGTGCGCGGCGCAGGGGGCGCCGTGGCGGGCGGCCCAGTCGATGACGCAGCCGGCCGTCGCGAGGCTCTCGTCGGTGCGGCCGCGGGCGCCGAGGACGATGGACCTGACGTAGAGGAAGTACCAGGCGAAGGCGCGGTAGCCGTGGTCCTCGCAGGCCCGCAGGCCCTCGTCGGCGAGGTGGAGCGCCTCGTCCCACCGTCCGGTGAGGTAGTCATCCAGGCACAGGTGGATGAGCGAGGAGAGGAAGCGCCGGGCCGGACCGCCCTCCCGCCCGGTCCGCACCACCTGCCAGGCCGCGTCGCGGACCTCGCCGAGGCGGTCGAGGTAGAGGGCGCCGGTGCCGACCCGGGTGACCAGCACCGGGTCGGCCTCCCCGGCCGAGGTCATCGATGCGATGAGGGCGTCGAGTTGGCCGTGCGCCGCCGCCCCGGTCCGGGCGGGGTCGGAGAAGGTGCGGCCCAGGACGGTCAGGATGGCCGGCGGCTCGGGGGTGAGGCGCCGCACGGCCCGGTGGTAGGAGTCCCACAGCTCGGGCCTGGCCCCGAAGAAGCAGATCACCGCGAGGACGTGCAGGGCGTCGACGAGCGCCTTGTCCTCGGAGCGGTACCGGTGGGCGCCGGCCGCGGACTCGATGGCGGTGGTCAGCAGCCGGTGGGCGGTGGCCACGTCGTCGTGCCCACCCGCCGCGCCCCGGCCGGCCGTGTCCCTGGCCCCGGCCCCGGCCCCGTTGAGCACGAGCAGGGCCGACGCGGTGGCCGAGTGCAGGGAGTCCTCACCTTCCGGGGCGGCCTGCCGGGCGTCGTCGAGAAGCCGGCGGGCACTGGACAGGGCCCCGGTGGACTCGGCTCCCAGGTAGGCCGCCTCGGCGAGCCGGCGGCCGCGGTGGGGCCCTTCCGGGGAGAGGGCGGCCGCCCGGACCAGGGTCCGCATGGCCCCGGCCGCGTCGCCGCGCCGCAGGGTGAGGCCGGCGGCGTGCTCCAGCAGGGCGGCGACCTCCTCGTCGGGTTCCAGGGTCGCTTCGCCCAGGTGCCAGGCGTGGCGTTCGGGCTGGTCCGCGAGGGCCTGCGCGAGGGCCGCGTGCGCGGCGCGCCGTTCGCCGCTCAGGGCGTGGAGCACCATGGCCGAGCGGATGAGCGGGTGGCGGAACCTCAGCCTCTGTTCGCCCTCCTCGATGTCCACCAGCCGGTCGCGCTCCACCGGGGCGAGGTCGTCCAGGCCGTACCCGCCCTCGGAGCGGCGGGCGGCCGCCTGGAGCACACCCAGGTCGCCGGTGCCCTCCAGGGCCGCGAGAAGCAGCAGGTGCCGGGAGCCGGCGGGCAGCCGGGCGATCCGGGTGCCGAACAGTGTCTCCAGCCGGCTGCTGAGCGGCGGCACGGCCGGCCATTCGGCGGAGGCGGCTGGCGGTACGGCGGGCGGCAGTTCCAGCAGTGCCAGCGGGTTGCCGCCCGCTTCGGCGAGCAGCCTTCGGCGCGCTCCGCGCCCGAGGCCGGGGAACCGCTCGGCGAGCAGCCGGGCCGCCGACTCGTCGTCGAGGGGCGGGAGTTCGTACGTGGGGAAGGCGTCGCGCTCCCGGGGGCCCAGCTCGCCGGAGCGCGTCGCGGCCACGAAGCCGACGCCCAGGCCGGTCACCCGCCGGGCGACGAAGCCGAGCACGGCGGTGCTGGCCGGGTCGACCCAGTGCAGGTCGTCGACGACGAGCAGCAGCGGCTGCCCGCCGGCCACGGTCTGGAGCAGCCGCAGGACGGCGTTGGAGACGAGGAGCTGCCCGGGCGGCGGGCCGCTGTCGAAGCCGAGCACCACGCGCAGGGCGTCGCGCAGCACGGCGTCGAGGTGCTCCAGGGCCCCCAGGTGCGGGAAGAGGATCTGGTTGAGGCCCGAGTAGCCGCAGTCGGCCTCGAACTCCACGCCCGAGGCCCTGAGCACCTGGGCGCCGTCGCCGAGCGCGGCGGCGGCGACCGCGTCCAGGACGGCGCTCTTGCCGATGCCGGCCTGTCCGGCCACCAGCAGTGCCCCGCCACCGGCGCCGAGGCCGAGCCGCTCCCGGAGCACCTTCACGTCCTCGTCCCGGCCGACCAGCGGCAGGCCCCCGACCCCGGGCCCGACCGGCCCACCGCCGCCGCCCACCACAGTCGTTCCCCTCCCGAACAATTCCTGCCGCCACCCCACGCCGAAGCGGACTTCCCGGGAGGGAATCCCCTCGGTACGGTCGTGAACACCTCCGGCCATTCCCCATTATGACGGTAAACAGCTCGTCAATTTCCGGACTTTCCGGTCCATTTTCGGCCGCTCGCCGCGGCGTCGGTCACACTGCCGGTCCGCCGCATGACTTATGCCCCGACCTGCACGGATGCGATCGGCCGTCCGCTCCGTGCAGTCGAATGACCGATGCGCGGAAGCACCCCGGTCGAAGAGAGTGGAAAGCAGTTCCCCGACTCCCCGGCGAAACACGCCGTCCCGGAAAGCGAGTTGCCCGTGTCCCTCACCTCACTCCGACTCAGGACCGCCGCCGTCGCGACCGCGCTGGCCGGCGCGGCACTGCTCTCCGCGGCGAGCCCGGCCGCCGCCGCGAACCCGCCCTACGACGGCTGCCCCGCGTGGGCGCTCTGCCTCTACCAGCACGAGGGGGGCACGGGCTCGAAGGCGATCGTCACGCCTCCTCCGGCCGGCGGCAACGCGGCGATCGTGCGGCTCCACTCGGTCCACTTCCTGAACGGGGAGATCGCCGACAACCAGGTGTCGTCCTGGATCAACAACTCGCAGTGCTCGGTCAAGTTCATGGACGACCCCTACGGCGAGCTCCACCCGTCCGACCTGGACTACACGGAGACGTGGCACTGGGGCGCGACGGGTGACTACGGCACCGGCACCTCCAAGTACTACGTCAACGACCGGATCTCCTCGCTCCAGTTCTGGTGCCCGTGACAAGCGGCTCCGGTTCCGGGGTGCGGCCTGTGGCCCGCCCCACCGCCCCCGGCACCCGTCAAGGGGCCGGGGGCGCCGCCGTGCGCCCTCCCCGCTCCCGCCCCACCGCCGGAGCCATCCGACGACACGGAGGAAGTCCCGTGAAACGACGACGACCGGCAGCCGCGCTCCTGTCCGGCCTGCTGCTCTCCCTCACCCTGCCCGCACTCACCTCGGCCCCGGCCTCGGCCGCGCCCGCCTTCGAAGCGGCCGCGGCCGCCGCGCCGGTGACGGCCGGCCCCGGCGCCGAGGGCCCCGACCTGAGCTTCGCCAACCGCACCCCTCCGCCCCCCGGCATGCCGGACTGGTCGCGCGTCGGTTTCCGGGGCGGCCAGTCGCTGCCCGGTGACGGCGACCTCACCGACGACGCCGGCTGCCGGATCACCCCGGACGTGCTCGCCGCCAAGTACGGCGTGAAGGCGAACGACGGGGTCGACGACACCACCGGCCTGCAGAAGGCGATCGACGACGTCAAGGCCGTCTGCTCGCCGAACGCCAACTTCAACCGGCTGTCGCTGATCTCCCTGCCGGCCGGTCGGATCGACGTCTCCCGGCAGGTCTACGTCGACGCCGACTACCTGGTCCTGCGCGGCCAGGGCTCCGGCGACGGCGGCACCCGGCTGGTGTTCCGGCCCGACGAGAACACCCGCTACGACACCCTGGTCAACGGCCGCTGGGACCAGGACAGCATGAAGGCCGGCAGCGGCAGCGACGTCGGTACCGGCGGCTGGATCTGGCCGGGCCGCGGCCTGTTCCGGGTGCAGACCCGGGACATCGCGGACCGCTACCAGGACGACTGGGCGGCGGCACCCGCGAACCGCAAGGACATCTTCGAGGGCAGCGTCAACCAGCACTGGGCCTCCGGCATCAAGGTGGCGGCGGCGGCCGCCGACCCGGGCTACGCGGCCCGCCAGGGCCAGAACACCGTCCAGCTGGATGCCAAGGCCGACATGAAGAAGTTCTCCCTCGGCGGCTACGTCTGGGTGGGCGCGGCCAACAGCGTCAAGTTCTACGAGCAGCAGGGCGTCTCCGACCGCAGCCAGATGGACAACCTGCACATGCGCCAGCAGATGTTCCGGGTCACCGGCTTCGACGGCACCGCCAAGACGGTCACACTGGACCGTCCGCTGGAGTGGGACCTGCCGGTCGACTCCACCTCGGACGGCTCCCCCGCGCTGGGGGACAAGCCGTACGCGAGCAAGGTCACCCCGCTGAAGGTGGTCCAGGGCGTCGGCTTCGAGGACTTCGCCTTCACCCAGGACATGAACGGCCTGCCGAAGCTCGGCGGCGGCACCTACTCCCTCACCCCCGGCCAGGCCGTCCACAACTACGGCAACATGGCGCCCGAGTACGCGATGCACGGCATCGTCTTCAAGTGGGCCGCCAACGACTGGGCGCGCGGGCTGAAGGCCGAGATGACGGGCTCGCACCCGATCGTCACCGAGGACGCCCGCAACCTCCAGATCGAACGCAACAGCTTCGACGGCGCGTGGAACAAGGGCAAGGGCGGCAACGGCTACCTGCGCGGCAGCCGCGTGTGGGACTCGCTGTACGCCTACAACCTCAGCCGCAACCTGCGCCACTTCACCTTCCAGTGGTCGGCCAGCGGCAACGTCGCCTTCCGCAACGACCTCGACTCGGACCTGAACCTGCACGGCGGTTGGGAGCACGACAACCTCTTCGAGCAGAACACCCTGCGGGTCCCGTACGAGCACCGCTCGGGCAGCTGCCAGACCAACTGCGGCGGTGAGGGCGGCGAGATCGACGAGGGCACCTGGTACCCGGTCTGGTGGGCGGCCGGCCCCAAGGCGGTCAAGTGGTCGGGCTCCTCGGGCCCGCAGAACGTCTTCTACGACAACACGATGGTCAAGCAGGCGACGCCGGGCGGACCGTTCGAGCCGTACGCGCCGTACGGCAGCCGGACCGGCACCGCCTACCAGTTCGGCTCCGCCGACGACGACCCGAGCCGCTTCCGTCCCCTGGCCCAGGGCGGCCAGAACATCCCCGACTGGACCGGCCGGGAGACCCTGGACTACACCGGCCAGGGCGTGGTGCCCGTCGACGTGGGCAGCCGCCCGTCGCTCTTCCTCGCGGACACCGGCGGGCTCGTCCCCCGCGACAACCACAGCCGCCGGGTGGCCACCTGGAACATGCAGGGCGCGAACACCCCCGAGGGCAACGGCAGCCGGTACACCAACGATCTGCCCCGGCTGTTCGCCAACAACCGGGCCGACGTCATCGCCCTGCAGGAGGCCGGAGCGCCGCCCGGCGGTGCCACGTTCGTCCAGGAGATCCTCACGCCCAACACCCAGTGGGTCGACAGCCGCACCTTCAGGATCCCGGTCCGGGAGTACCGGATCGGGAGCGGCAGCCGAACGACGGGATGGCTGTACTGGCTGCACACGGACACCAGCCCCGAGACGTTCGGCCGGGTCAACCTGGCCGTCTTCAGCCGTAGCAGGGTCGACCGGGACAGCGTCTACACCACCCGCGAGGCCATCATCACCGACGGCTGGGACTCCCGGCCCGCGCTCGGCGTCAACGTCGACGGCGTCGTCTACTACTCGGTCCACGGAAGCTCGGGCGGCCGCGGCAGCGACGACCCGCAGCTCCTGTCCATCATCCAGGACCAGATGACGGCCGCCGGCGGCCTGCCGTGGGTCGCGCTGGGCGACTACAACCGCCTTCCGGACAACCTGCAGGGCGCGGTCCTGGGGTCGTTCCGCATCCACGCCCAGACCCAACCCACGCACCCGGTGGACCGGATCGCCGCCCCCAACGGCCGCAGGATCCTCGACTACGCCGCCACTCCGGTCCGCCAGCGGGTCAACGTCACCGGAGCGCTCCGGGTCCCCATCGACTCGTCGGACCACTATCCCGTCCTGTACGAAGTCGGCGGCCTGCCGAACGCGCCGACGGTCGGGCAGGTGACGGCCCCGCCGGTACCGAACCAGATCCTGCTGCGCAGCGCCGCCACCACCAACGTGGCCGGTCCGGCCGGCCGGAACGACAACGCGGTCACCGACCAGCCGATCGACCGGGCCGCCATCCAGTCGCAGGTGCTCAGCCTGACGCCGGACCCGGAGTACCCCGGCTACTACCGCCTGTTCCACCCGTACGCGCCCTTCGCCGGCGGCTACCTGGGCCAGGAGGGCGGACGCCGCGACTCCCGGGTGGTGCTGTGGGGGAGCCCGGCGGTCGACCAGCTCTGGGCACCGGTCTACCAGGGCGACGGCACCTTCACCCTGCAGAACTACTACACCCACCAGTTCCTCACGACCCTCGGCCCGGGGCAGGCCGTGGCGGGCCGCGACGAGGACGGCTCGACCGCCCAACGCTGGTTCTTCCAGGACCCCCGCGAGGCCGCCGGCCTCAACCAGATCGTCTCGACGAACGCCGGTTCCTCGTCGGCGCTCGCGGTCGACGACCAGGCGTCGGCGCCCTTCCCGGTCTTCCTGGCGCCGTACGTCCAGGGGAGCTCCACCCAGCAGTTCAGCACGATCTCCGCGGGGCCCAGCGGCAGCGACAACTGCTTCTACCTGGTCAGGGGCGGGCAGTACGTCAACTCGACCGCGACCCACCCGCGGGATCCGCGGAACGGCGACACGGTCTCGATGGGCGCCTTCCGGCCCAACGACGACGGCTACCTGTGGTGCACCACGCCCGACGGCCCGGACGGGCCCCTGCTGACCAACCACACGACCGCGACGGACCACCTGGACCTCACCAGGAACGCGACGTCGGACGTGGCGGTGCTCAGCGGGCCCGGTTCCTCCGCGCCCAGGCTCCACTGGAGGTTCCTGGTCGCCAGCCGGTGACCCGCCCGCACCGGTGAGCCAGGCGGCCGGCCGGTCCTCGGATCGACCGGCCGCCGCCTCGGGTCCGGCGGGGCGCCTGCTCCGCCCGAACGACCTTGCCGGGATGTCGCCCGATCGGTCATTTCCGCAGGTCGGCACGGTGTGTCTGACAGCCCGTGAGGTCTGTTCGGATGGCGGCATCGCTTGCGGGGGGTGGCGGCCCGTGGCTGGCTGGTTCAGGCGGGACCGACCGGGTGCCGCCACTTCTGATCTCGAACTCCACGGAGAGAACCATCATGCGTGCTGTCAAGCGTGTCCTGGCCGTCGCCGCCCTCACCACCCCGCTCGTGATCGGCTGCGCCGGCCTGGCCTCGGCCACCGAGGGCCTGGACGCGAGCTTCGGCCAGGGCTTCTTCACCGCCAACCAGAACGGCGCCGGCTTCGGCGCCAACCAGTCCTCCGTCAGCCCCGACGGTCTTTCGCACGCCACCGCCTGGACCTACGCCGACGACACGGGCGTCACCGGCTCGTTCACCGGCTCGGGCGCCACGTGGAGCGCCGAGTGACGGTCCCCGCAGGCCCGGAGCGGTGAGGTCCCGGAGCGGGGCCGCCACGATCCGGTTCCCGGAGTGACACAACGGCCGGTCGACCTGGTGGTCGACCGGCCGTTTCCGTGAAGACGCCCGCGGATCGCGGGGAGAGGCCGCGGCACGGAGAGCCCCTGAGGGCCCGCTCAGTCGCCCCCGGCCGGCCGGGCGGACTGGACGGGGTACGGGAAGCTGGTGGCGCCGCGGCCCGGTTCGACGGTGACGCGCAGGCCGCCGTACGCGGGCAACTCGTAGAAGCACCATGCCACTTGGCTGTGGTTGACGGCGCTCTCGACGGGCGGCTCGATCATCGGCCGCGACTGCCTGACGTGCTCCAGCAGGCCCTGGAAGTCCGGCTCGGTGTAGGCGCACACCGTGTGCCCCCGGGGGCGGCCGAGCTGCCTGGGGACGGACGGCGCGCCCGTCGCGGGGATCACGGCCGCGCTCGCGAGCGCGGCGGCGGTCAGCGAGACGGCTGCCCGACCGGACACGGACCACGGCACGGCGGCCACCCCCTTCCGATTCCCGGGCGGACAGCGGCCGCACCGCCCGGAAGGGGGATCCCACCCCGGAGGGGCCGGATAAACGGCGCCGGGGAAAGTCGTAAGTACACACACCGGACCGCACGGGGAACAGGGCAGGGGCCTGGCGCCGGGAGGCACCGGGCCCGATCGGCGCGCCGGAGCCGGGAGTTCACCCCTGGACGGACCCCCGGCCGGGCCCCTGGCCGGATCCCTGAACGGCGGCATCCACGACGGGAGGCCCGTTCGCGGGAACATCACCGCCAGCCGCGCGGGCGCTCCCACCGACCGGGTACGCAGTGCACGAACCAAGACGGTTCGACCCCCACGGAACGGAGTCGCTCATGATGGCGCCCAGCGCTACCGACCGACGGTTGCGCAGCCGCACGGCAGACCACGTCGACGTCACCCAAGTCCTCAGCCAGGACGTGGTCCTGGGCGGGCCGGTGGTCGTGGACACCACCCGGCGCAAGCCGGTCCTCGCGTTCCACGACCCCGGCGAGAAGGCGAGCTCGGACTCCGACGGGCACCAGGCCCTGGTGTTCTGCCCCCGGAAGGGCCCGGTCCCCGACATCCGGCACGTGGCCCGCGCCCTGGGCACCCCGACGGGCTGGAGCGTCACCAGCCCGTTCGAGAAGTGGCTCCAGGAACAGGCCAAGCAGCCGGGCTGGGCGTTCAACGACCTCACGGTGTGGGTGGCACCCGAGAACGGCTCCCGCAAGGTGCGCGCCGAATTCTGCACCACGTACACCAGCCCCTCGGGCGATCGCCCCCTCGGCCAGATGTTCATCTCCGAGCTGTCCGAGGACGGCACGTCCTGGACCACGCCTTCCGCGACCCTTTCCGACCTCTTCGACACCATCGACACGACGTACACGAGCAAGGGGTATCCGATCAGGTACAGGACCCGGAAGGGAGGGCCTTGGGGCCCGCGGACCGGGATCGCATTCCGTGGGGACGACCTCGACTCCCCAGGCGTGCTCGCTCCCGACGGCGTCACAATGGTCGCGCTGTCGGACTCGGAGGTCGTAGCAGCGGGCGTGGTCGACGGCGCGTTGGTCGCCCAGCGACAGACCCCGGCGACCCCGCGGGACGTCACCGTCGACACGCTCCCCTTCCAGCCGAAGCACGTGGTCGGCGGCTTCCCGATGGGCGAGCGCGGGGTGTTCCTGGTGACCGACTCCCATGACGGCCTGTGGTCCGTGGTCTTCGACCCCGACGTCAACCTGCTGAGGTCCGGCCAGCAGTTCAACGACAAGGGCACCCGCTGGGTGGACTCCCATCCGGCGACCGACGGCGGCCACAACGTCTTCTTCATCGATGCCGACCGCATCTGCTGGAAGAGCCGGGTGACCTTCCAGGGCACGGAGGCGGCGATTCCCCTGCAGAAGGACGTAGCCGTCGTCGCGACGCCCGGTTCGGTACTGGAGACCGCGACCGTCTTCCTGGTCGAGGCGGGCACCGAGTCCGGCGACGAGACGAAGAACGAGCTGCGGCTCGACGTCCAGGACAGCACCACCGGCCTGTGGCGGCGCGTGCACGTCCACGACCCCGCGGCGGGCGTCAAGGAGGTCACCCGCTACCGGGTGGAGGCCACCGTCCTCGACCGGTCCGGCGCGCCCGTGGCCGGGCAGCCCGTGACCCTGTCCCGAGCCCCGGGCGACACCGAGGGCGAGGTCGCCGTCGACGGCCAGATCGTGGAGGTCACCGACCGGCCGACCCCGCTGAAGACCGACCTGTTCGGCCGGGTCACCCTCGCCGTCACCCCGACCGGGCTGTCCGCTCCCGACCTCGTCCTCAGGGTCGAGGGGCTCCAGGACGTCCTGCTGCGCCCCTCCCGGGACACCGAGGACTACCTGCGCGGCACGAAGAACCTGAAGTACAACCTCACCAGCCCCGCGGGGCCGCTACCGGACTTCGGCGGCGGCACCCTGGCCGGCGCGAAGGCCCCCGGCCCGGCCGGCCGTCCGGGCAAGGACGCCCTGGCGCCCGAGGCCGCGAAGTCCAAGAAGACGGCCCAGGAGGCGGCCGACGCGATCAAGGCGATGGCCGAGACCAAGGCCGGTTCCGCGTCGAGGAACTCCTTCGGCTTCCGGCTGTCGGTGACCCTGGTCGACGGAACGCCGCAGGTCGACTACGTGGAACTCCAGGAGCCGGAGACCCTGGACGACTCCTGGGAGAAGTCCCCGATCGTCTTCGGGGACGTCCACGCGGGCCTGCAGACCGGGGCCATCACCGAGATGAGCATCACCTTCAGCTGGAAGGACAAGTTCGCCAAGCTGTGGGCCAAGTTCAAGGACGGGATCAAGAAGCTCGTGACCCTGGGGAAGGACGCGATCCAGGCGATCCTGGGCTTCATCGGCAGCGTCTTCAAGATGATCGGCGCGAAGCTCGGCGACGTCGTCGGCTGGCTGACGGCGTGGTTCGACTTCCCCGCGATCTGGAACACCAAGAAGGTCTTCGAGTCCTCCGTCCTCACCATGCTCGACAAGGCCCAGGCCGCCGTCAAGGAGGCCGGAAACCTCGCCGACGACTACCTCCGGAAGCAGAAGGACAGCGTCAGGAAGAGCTTCAAGGACGCCCGCGCCAAACTCGGGGACAAGACGGTCGGCAGCTACGACGACCTGCCCGGGAAGGGCGAGCAGGGGACCCTCGTCGTCGGGGACGCGAAGCTCTCCGACCTCAACGGGGGCAACGCCCACCTCAACTGGTTCCAGGACAAGGCGGCGGTCATGACGATCCCGCCGCGGGACACCGACAAGGACATCGTCGACAACACCACCTGGGACACGTGCGCCCCCCTCCTGAAGAAGGCCGGCGAGGAGTTCGTCACGGGCGTGCGGAAGCTGCTCGAAGCCTTCACGGACCTCGCCGCCAAGCCCCAGGACCTCAAGGCCACGACCCTCGCCGCACTGCTCGAATCGTTCGAGCAACTGGCCCTGGCCGCGCTCGACTTCGGGGACGCCGTGCTCCACGCGGTGGTCGACCTCGTCTCCAAGGCCATCGACAAGCTGAAGACGGCGCTGACCGCCCCCCGCGAGGTGCCGGTCATCGGGACGCTCTGGAAGTGGATCGCCCAACAGGCCGGCGAACCGGACGCGCCCCTGACCGTCAACGGCGCCCTCTGCTTCCTCGGCGCCCTCCCGGTGACCCTGATCTACCGGCTGATCAAGGGCAAGGGGGCCGAGCCCTTCCCCAAGAAGAACGCACTGCTCCAGGCCCAGGCGCGCGGGGCCGTCCCCAAGACGCTCACGCCCACGGACAAGACGTGGCTGCTGGTCGCGGCGATCCTGCAGACCGTCCAGTTCGCCTTCTACGCGGCGGGCGACCTCCTCGCCTACGAGAGCGCCCAGGGCCTCGACTGGCCCTACCTCGGCCCGCTCGTCCAGGTCGCCAACCTGCTGTTCACCCTCGTGGTCTTCGACATCGGGACCACGGTGCTGGCCGAGAGCATGACACCGGGCTGGGTCATCGCCCTCGTCGCCACCCTCTTCGCGCTGGCGTTCGCGGTGCTGGCCGTGGTGTACCGGTCCGCGGCGAAGGCGTGGCTCACGAAACTGAGGGACGCCGGGGACCCGGTCCCCGTCCTCCTGATGCTCAAGGGCTGCTTCTGGGACCTGTACAGATCGCTGGCACGGATCGTCGACGGCACGACGGAGGACGGCGACGAGGCCGCGGCCCGGGTCCTGCTGGCGATCTCCCCGGCGACCGCCCTCCTGAACAACCGGATCATGCTCAAGGAGCCCGATTCCGGCTTCGTGATCGCGACGGTCAAGGCCGGCGTCGACACCTTCTTCACCGTCCTCGGCGGCGTCATGCTCTGCCGCCACTACGACAAGCACTGACCCCGCGCCCCGCACGGATTCGCGCCGCGTCCCCGGCCGTCCACGGAAAACAAAGCGGCCGGTCGATCCGAAGATCGACCGGCCGTTCGCTGTGCGCGAGGGGGGAGTTGAACCCCCACGCCCTTTCGGGCACTGGAACCTGAATCCAGCGCGTCTGCCTATTCCGCCACCCGCGCATCTGGGTGATGAGGAAAACTATAGACCATCCGCAGGGGTGCCTCCGACCACCCCCGGGCGAACGGACGGAAGCCACTCCTCCCCCGGCACCCGGAGGCCGTGCTCCTCAGGCACCGAACTCGTCGATGACGACGGCGCCGGTCGGTCCGTACGCCTCCAGGGACTCCAGCACCGGGCCCGCCTCGTGGAGGCCGACGGTGCGGGTGGCGGTCCTGCCCGAGCTGGAGGTGGCGGCCACGGGTGCTCGATGAAGACGTGCGGCGCACTCGTGAAGGAGCGCGCCTATCGTGCGAGGACACACGCCCCCGCCGACGCATAGGCGCGCACGCATGAGGGGATGCCCCGGCACCCCCGGATCGAGGGGTGCCGGGGCGCGGTCTCACGCCGTCACGCGGCGTCAGTTACCGATGGCGCCGCCGCCCACGGCGTTGCCCGCCGGGCACTTCAGGGCGAAGCTGTGGGTGCCGCTGTAGTACGAGGTGGAGATGTACCGGTAGCCGTCCGAGCAGTCGACGAACACGCGGTAGCTGCTGCCACTACAGGTCTCGTAGAACCAGGGGCCGTCGAAGCCGTAGTTTCCGCAGCTGAGGCTCAGCGGCTTGTTGGTGCCCGGGGTGGCCGTCACGCCGACGACCGACTCGCCCTGGGCCTGGTCGGCCGGCGTGGCGGCGGCGGTCGCCGGCACAATCGAGAGCTGCTGTCCCGAGATGGTGACCACCGGCTCCGCCGCGTTCGCGGCCGGGGAGGCCGCACCGACGGCGGCGAACGCGAGGATCGCCGTCGTGCCGATCGTGCCCAGGGTCTTCCTGAATGCCATGTCGTTGCTCTTTCCCTGTGAGGACTGACTGGAGGTGCTGCATCGACAGGGGGCGCCACCTGCGATCCGCAGGCTAAGCGGGCTCGTTCAGGGCGGACGGGCGGGCACGCCGGGAAATACTACGTATACGCCCGGCTGGCTCCGAGGGGACGAAGAGTGCTCCCGAACAGGACTCGGGGCGGGGCGCCCGTCGGCGCCCCGCCCCGAGGAGGTTGGGAGGTGAATCAGCCTTCGACCGGGAAGTCCCCGGTTCGCACGGCCGCAACGAAGGCCTGCCAGGAGACGGCCGGAAAGACGAGCGCCGGGCCCTGCGGGTCCTTGGAGTCACGCACCGGGACGGCGCCGGGGAGGAAACCAAGGGCCGCCTCGATGCACTCGGCCCCGTCGCCACCGCTGTAGCTGCTCTTGCGCCAAGTGGCCTTCATGGGATCGGCGTTCTGCAAAACGGTACTCCTCCATCGCATCGGCGATCAGGGCACGGGTATCTCCCGGCGAGAGTACACCGGTACGCACCACGTCAAAGTCCCGCCTTGACTCCTCGACCACTGCTGGGGCGTCACTGAAGTGCCCTCGATACAAGCTCTCCGAGTACACCCATTCCTTCCCGTCCGGCATCAACATCAGCACCATGGATGTCGATGGTGTCGTCGCCATCGGGCGACCGAATGGAGCTACCTCGATGACGATGTTCGAGCGCTCAGTCACCGCAAGCAGGTGCTCCATCTGCCGTCGCATCACCCCTGGGCCGCCGATCACCGTGCGGATGGCGCTCTCATCAAGAACCACCATCAAGGTCGGCCCATCAGGAACCAGGAAGCGACCCTGCCGACTCAATCGAGTATCGACCAACTCGGCGTAGCGCTTCGGATCGTTGCGCGCTTTTCCGGTGCTGATCATCGCGCGAACGTACTCTTCGCACTGCAGGAGACCGTTGATCCGGTTGTACTGAAGCACCCGAATCGCCAGAGCCTCTTCCTCCAGCTCCATGAACTTCTCGAACCAGTCTTGGCTCTCGATGTCCGCCTGCCAGTCCACGCGCTCCCAAAGCCGAACCAGCATGCCCCCCATGGCCAGCAGGTCGTCGAGCTTCGCCGCCGTCTCGCGGTCCACCGGACGCCTACCACCCTCGAACCTCGTGATCACCGTCCGGTCGAGGTGCATCAGCTTGCCCAGTTCCTCCTGCGTGTAGCCGGCTCGCTCCCGCGCGAAGCGGAGCGCTTCCCCGAACATCTCCGCCGGGCTCACCGTCGGTCCGATCCCAAGGCGCCGATGTGCCACGTGTTTCTCCCTCAGGTGTTGCGAGCCCTCACACAGCGTTTTGGTCGCCACCGTAACTCCAGCACCCCATGATTGATACCGGAATGCGACGTATCGCGTGCAGAGCGTTACATCGCGCGCCCCTCTTTCACGCCCCCTCCGCCCCCCGAGGTGCTCCCCCATGCTCGCTGCCCACCGTCCCCGCGCGTTCGTCGCCCGGCTCGACGCCCGGACCGAATCCACGCCGCTGGCCCGCTACTTGCTCCGGGCCTATCTCTCCGGACTGCCCGCCGGCGACCGCTACTCTGACACCGCCGAACTCCTCCTCGGCGAGTTGTTCGCCAACGCAGTCCAGCACTCCGACGCTCCCGACGACCGCCACATCGAGATCCGCTTCGCCCTCTCCGGCTCGCGCCTGCGCCTCGAAGTCCACGACGCCGGCACCGGCCGCCCCTACCTCCACACCCCGAACCCGGACGACGAGCACGGACGCGGGCTCTTCCTCGTCAACGAACTCGCCGAACGTTGGGGTAGCGCCTCCCGCCCGGGCGGCATCGGCAAGGTCGTCTGGGCGCTGGTCGCCCCCGTGCCCGTGCCCGCCCTCGTCACCGTCTGAAAGCCGCCCCCGTCATGGACCAGCCGTCGCTCACCACCCTCGCCCGCCACACCCTCTCGCGCGGTGCCACCCCGGCCGCGACCTACGCCCTCATCGCCCGTCTCGGCCACCAGCCCCTGCCCGTGGCGCGCGCCGTCTGCCTCGCCCTCGCCATTCCGCTCGCCGAGACCACCCGCCGCCTGGCCGAGTGCTACGACGCCCTCCTCGCCAACCCCCGCCCGGACTCCGAGTCCGACACCGGTGAACTCCTCGAAGCCCTCGGCGTCTTCGACGTCCCCAGGTCGCTCACCGACGCCGAGCTCGCGGTCGTCGACCTCCTGGTCACCGCCATCGACGCCATGGGCGGCATCCGCCCCGGCCACCACCACGGGCTCCAGCGGTGGTTCACCACCGGCAACCTCACCGCCGCCTACCTCTCCCTCGCCTCCGCCAATCCCCTCCCCCGCACCGGCGACCCCACCGCCTACTGGACCGCCCTCACCAGTGCCGGCGAACTCCTCACCGCCGTCCCCAGCCCCGATGCCCGCCTCAAACGCGCCCTCACCCACTGCCGCACCCAGGCGGCGAACATTCCCGCCTGACGCCTCGCCGCCGCCGTCGTCGCCGTCGCCGTCGCCGTCGCCGTCGCACAGGAAGTCGACCCCACCGGCTTCCCGCGCGAGCCGCCGGGCACCAAAGCTGTGGATCTTGGTGCCGTCAGGCGCCAGGATGGCGCCCATGACCGGTGATCCCCTGCACGTGCCCCTCGACGAACTGCGCAGATCCTTCGACGCGCTGATCCGGCACGTCGAAAGCACCACGACGGGCGGTGGCGTCGTCCTGGACAAGGACTACTTCTGGTCGATCCCGTCCGACGAGATGTACGACGTCATGAAGAACCCGGAGACCCTGACGATCGGGCAGCTCACCGAGTCCTGGCAGCACCTGCGGGACCTGCCGGCCGACGAGGACCGGGCCCTGGGCTACCACCTGGTCTGGCTCGCCGACGTCCTGCGGGCGATCGGCCAGGACCTCACCGTCTGACCGCCCCCCGATCCCCGTCCCGGCGCGGCGGCCCCGGAGCGCCACCGCGCCCGGCTCGCGCCGCCGAGGAGGCGGGTCTCCCTCCTCGGGACGTCGGACGCGGCCGCCGGCACGACCCGTAGCCCTGCGCGGGAAGTCGGCCCCGCCGACTTCCCGCGCAGGGCCGAGTGATGCGCCGCCCGGCCGCACGGCCTCGCCGCCCTTGCCCGTCAGCGCCCTCCGCTGTGCCGAGCCTGCACGCTTGCGGCGTGGCGACGACGGCCGCTTCCGCCCGGGCGATCGCGCAGCCCTGGCCTGCCGGCCCAGACACCCACCCCGGGTGACCGCCTCGCGCCGGGCCCCTCCATGGGCCCATCTTCGCTGCCCAACAGGGGACTTGAGCATTACCACGGGTCCCGGGCCCGTCTCCCCCCGGACCCCCGCGCCGCTGCCGCCCGGCCGCCCGTTCCACCCCGTCGTAGGTCACCGGGGTAAGTCATCCGCCCCACCCCGGGTCAGTCACGCCCCGTGGCACAGTGCTGCCCGGCAGAGACGCCCCGGCACCCCCGGTGCCACCCACAGGACCGGACGGATCGTCAGACATCCCGCTCCGGCAGCCAAGAGAGAAGAAGATGAAGAGGCACACCACCGTCCGCGCACGGCTCCGTTCGCTCCTCCTGGCAGGCGTAGGCCTGAGCATGGCACTCACCGGCGTGCTCGGCGGGGCCGGAACCGCCGAGGCCCGCACCGAGTGGCGCCACATGTCCCACGTGTGGTTCGACCTGTCAGAGGGCGGCCCCGGCGAGTCCGAGACCATCCGCTACTCCACCTTCATGGCCAGCCTGCGGGCGGCGGTGGCGGGCTACAACATGCAGGAGACGCAGCTGGAGGACGTCGGCCTCGTCCAGGTCTCGCTGACCGCGCTCGACGACCAGGGCCGGCGCCGCCACACCGACATCTGGGTCAACCCCTCCAACCTCTACGTGTGGGGCTTCTCCAACGAGAACGGCGTCACCTACCAGTTCAACGACATCGGCAACGCCCTGCAGACGCGGATCTCGGAGACCACCTCCCCGACGCCGCCGGTCAACCCCAACGTCCAGACGATGAACATCGGTTCGAACTACAACGCGCTGAGCCAGGCGGCCGGCCGGAACCGGGGCGCGATGCCCATCAGCTGGATCGACCTGCGGTACTCCATCGTCCAGCTGGCGGCCGAGAGCAACCCGTGGGGCAACCGCCAGGCCACCGCGCGCTCGCTGAGCCTGATGATCCAGGCCCTCTCCGAGGCCGCCCGGTTCAACGATGTCGAGGGCACCTTCCGCGCGGCGATGAACAACTGGGGTGTCCGCCAACTGCCGCAAGCGCAGCAGAACCTGGAGAACTCCTGGGACGCCCTGTCGCGGTTCTACCAGCGCGCCTCCGCCGGGCAGAACGCGACCGCGGTCGACATCGACGAGGTCGGGCGGGTCGACAACCTCGACCGCCTGCGCTGGTACGTGCAGATGACCATGGGCCACCCCCACACCGACAACGGGGACTGGAACCACGACGAGCTCTGACGGCTCCCGTCCCCCGGCCGGGGGGGCGACGCGGGGGGAGCGGACGACCGGGGGCGGCCCATCGTGCCGGACGCCCGCCGCTCGCCCGCCCGGCTCGTCGGCGCACCGCACCTCAGCCGTGCCCGGCGGCCAGCCGGGCGAGCAGCGCGGTCACGGTGGCACCGCCCGCCGCCGCGGCCATGCCCCGGACGAAGTGCAGCACGACCGTGCGCCGCACGACCCGCCACCGCCCGCGCCGCGCCTCCTCGGCTGCCCGACCCTGCTTGCCGTTCCAGGCGACCATCTCGCCTCTCCTCTCCCGGGGGAATCGGCCGCGTCCCACGGCCTGACTCCACTCTGGAGCCGGCCGGCAGCCGCACCGCGCCCGGCCGATGGGACCGGATGAAGCCGGAAGCCGCCTGCCGGAAAAGGGCGTTCACCTGACACCGACCCGCCCTGGGTCCATGATGAACTGACAGCACCGGACGGAATCTGACAGCGCATCGAGGGGCGGCCCGTGGCAAGAATCGCCATACCCAGCAGCGAGAGCCTCCCGCCCGGGCCGCGCCGGGACCTGGTCGACGCACTGCACGGGCTGCACCGGGGAGCCGGCAAACCCAGCCTCCGCGAGATCTCCGACGGCATCAGGAAGCGCCAGGACCTGCCGGCCCCGGTCAGCCACGACACCGTGAGCCAGCTGCTGCGCGGTGTGGCCGTGCCCGCCTGGGCGCGGATGGAGTCCGTGGTGCGCTACCTCGCCGAAGCCGCCGTCGGCCGGCAGAAGCCGGACCCGGAGGCCGAGGTCGAACGCTTCCACCGGCTCTGGCTGGCCGTCGAGGACGCGGCCCCGGCCGCACCGGACTCCCCGGCCCAAGAAGCTCCGGAGGAGCCGACCCGGCCGGCCCCGGAGGACGCGGATCTGGGGGCGGAGCTCCGCCACCCCGAGTCGGATCGTCGGATCGCGGCCCTGTACCGCCTGGAACGGCTGGCGTGGCACACCCGACGGCAGGACGAGGTGCCCGTCTCCCCCCGGTGGCCTTCGCTGCTGGCGGACTTCCTCCGGAGGGCCCGACCGCTGGAGGGCCCCCTCGGCTCGGCCCCTGCTCCGCCCGAGGAGGCCCAGGTGGCGGCGCTGGTCCTGGGCCGCCTGCCCTATGAGTACTTCGCCGACGGGATCGACCTGTCGCGGCTCGACCTTCGGAACCTCGTCTGGGACGGGGCCCGGCTCTGGAGCGCCGACCTGAGCGGGAGCCTGCTGGCGAACGGCTCCCTGCAGCACGCGCAACTCGAGGACGCCCGGCTGGCACAGGCGACGCTCACCGGCGCGAACCTGGAGTCCGTCAATCTCACCGACGCCGACCTCACCCGGTGCAACCTCACCGACGCGGCCATGATGAACGCCAGGCTCTCGGACGCGAACCTGTCCCACACCCTTCTCTCGCGAGCGAACCTGATGGGCGCCTCGGGCCACCGGACCCGGCTGACCGGATGCGAAACCGCTCACGCCGACTTCAGCTACGCGGACCTGCGCGGCGCCGACTTCCGTCAGGCCGCCCTGATGCGCTGCCGGTTCGACCACGCCGTCCTCGCCGGCGCGGACTTCACCGGTGCGACGTTCGACGGCAACTCCTTCGCCGATGCCGACGTGTCCGGAGCGCGCTTCACCCAGCGAGCGCTGAGCCACATGGCGCTGGCACCCGCCCAGCTCGCCTCCGTCACGGTCGTACCCGATCCCGGCTGACGGGGGCCCGCACCGCCCTCAGGGTGTCGGCAGGTCCCCGAAGGCCTGCCGGCCGAGAAGCCCCGCCCCACCCGCACGGGAGGTCGGCCCGGCCGACCTCCCGTGCGCCGGGGTGCCCCGGCTACAGCTCGGCGCGGTAGGCCTCCAGGCGTTCGGCCAGGTCGTGCGGGTGGCCGAGCATCGGGAGGTGGTCGCCGGGCATCTCGTCCGGGCGCAGGCCCAGCCGTTCCTGGACGTGCCGCCGCAGGAACGCGGGCGGGAAGAAGCGGTCGCCGGTGGCCAGCAGGAACCGGGTGGGCACCCGGGGCCAGGCCGCCAGTGGCCAGGGCGTCCCGAACGGGGTGGCCGACTGCTGCCGCTGGTGCTCCGCGAGGAGTTCCTCGACGAGCGCGGCCGGGGTGTCGTGGAGGAACAGGGCGCGCGGGTCCTCCTCCGCACCCTCCGCCACGCCCCTGCCGCGGTCGGATTCGCGGCGGTCCCGCGCGTAGCCGGTGTTCTCCCACCAGGCGCCCGGCGTCTCCCCGGGCGCCGGCACCTGGGCCTGGAGCATGACCAACAGGTCCACCGGCAGGCGCTCGCACACCAGCGGGCCGGTGAAGCCGCCGAACGAGTGCGCGACGACGACGAGTTGCCCCGCGCGCCCGCCGACCGGCGACGGGACCGCCGCCACCACCGCGTCCGCGTACTCGACGAGCCCGGCCGCGTCGTCCTCGCACGGCAGGTCCGGCGCGACCACCTGGTGGCCCCGCCCGCGCAACTCGGCCGCCAGCGGCTCCCAGCACCAGGAATCGGCAGCCGCGCCATGGATCAGAACGTACGTCGCCACGATCACTCCCCCGTCCGGAACGGATCACTTCCGCATCGTCCCGAGCCTACCGACCGGTCCGCCCCCGAACCGCCTGTCGGCACCCGCATACTCATCCCAACGACCGGCCATCGACCACCCGTTGGGGGAAGCCCTTGTTCCGCGACACCCGCCCGGGCAGCATCCGCATACCGACCCACCGCGAGACCGCCGAGGAGTGGGGCGAGCAGATCGCCACCCTCCGCGCCGCTCCGCCCGGGTGGCTGTTCCTGCTGGGGCGGCTGTCCTCCGACGGCTACCTCTGCCACCTCGACCTCAACTACCACCTGGACGGCGAGCTCGTCGCCGTCGTCCAGACCTCCCGCCCCGTGCCGGCCGGCCACCGGGTGGGCTCCCTCACCACCCCGCAGTCCCAGCTCTCCACCTTCCTCGCCACTGCGGACCGCCTCGACCCGCGCACCGCCCTCGCCCCGCTCGCCGGGCCACCGACCCCGGGCGAGGTGCTGCTCCACGGCGTCCCCGTCCCGGTGGAGGTCCACCACAGCCACGGCTGCCGCAGCGCCCTGATCCCCCGGCTCCCCTCCCAGCAGGGCTACGCGATCGTCACCGCCGCCACCGAGCACTGGGCCGCCGCCACCGACCTCGCCCTCCGGCCCCCGCTGGCGTTCTGAGCGGGGCCACCGCACCGGACCGCCGCCCGCGTTTCACCCGAACGGCGGCGGCGCGGACGGCGACCCGTCGCTGATGCCCCGTCACAAATGCGCCGTCGGCGAAGAGTTCACGCCATTTCCCGGGAGTCCACCCCCGGCACATTGGCACGGGTGGGGTTAGCCTGTGGCCATGGTTGCAAACTACAAGGAAGAAGTAGCCATGCAGGACCCGGAGTTCGTCAGCGGCCCCGCCCTGATCCTCCGGTCCCTCGCATCCGACCCCGACCGGCGGGCCATCGTCACCGCCGACGGCGTCGGGATCACCGCCGGCGACTTCGCCGCCGCCACCTACCGCCTCGCCCACGAGCTGATCGCCCGGGGCGCCGCCCGCGGCACCACCGTGACCCTGCTGACCGGCAACACCCCCGAAGCCCTGAGCGCCCGCTACGCGGCGGGCCTCGCGGGGGCCCGGGTGGTGAACCTGTACGACGGCATGAGCACCCCCGTCCTGGCCGAGATCACCGCGAGCGTCGACACCGCCGTGCTGCTCGTGGACGCCGAACGGTACGCCGACGCCCCCGCGTTGCTCCCGCTGATCGACGTGCCGACGGTCCTCACCCTCGGCCCGGGCCCGAACCCGACGGAGGACGGCACCGGCACCGGCACCGGCACCGGCACCGGCGCGATCGGCGAGGACGTCATCGCCGCCTCCGCCCACCGCCCCGCCGAACCCCCGGACGTCCGGATCGGACCGGAGGACGACCTCGGCATCCGCCACACCGGCGGCACCACCGGCATCCCCAAGGGCATCCTCAGCCTCCACGGCACCTACCGTCGCGTCTTCGACGCCCCGGTCGGCAGCGACCCCGCCGAGGGCCCGCCCCGGGTGCTCGCCGCCACCCCGCTCGCCCACCTCGCCGGGATCTTCGCCGACGTCACCCTCCAGCGCGGCGGCACGGTCGTCCTCCAGCGCTCCTTCGAGCCGGGCGCCGTCCTGGCCGCCGTCGAGCGCGAACGCATCACCGACCTGTGGGTGCTGCCGCCGCTGCTCCACCAGCTGCTCGACCACCCGGCGATCGGCCGCACCGACCTGTCCAGCCTGCGGCACATCGCGTACGGGGGCAGCGCCGCCTCGCCGACCCGGATCCGCGAGGCCCTCAAGGTCTTCGGGCCCGTCCTGTACGGGGTCTACGGGATGTCGGAGGCGCAGCTGATCTCCATGCTCCCGCCGCGGGAGCACGACCGGATCGGCCGCGGCGGCCAGGTCTCGGTCGGCCGGCCCGGCCCGGGCATCGAGGTGGCGATCCGTTCGCTCGACGGCACCGCCGTGCCGACCGGCGAGCAGGGCGAGGTCCACATGCGCTCCGCCACCGTCATGGCCGGGTACTGGAAGCGGCCCGACCTCACCGCCGCGGTCCTGCACGACGGCTGGCTGAACACGGGGGACGTCGGCTACTTCGACGAGGACGGCTACCTCTACCTCGCCGACCGGGTCAAGGACCTGATCATCGTGGTCGGCGGGCACGTCTACCCGTCCGAGGTGGAGGACCTCCTCGTCACCCACCCGGCGGTCGCCCGCTGCGCCGTCTTCGGTGTGCGCGACGAGCAGGAGGCGGAGCACGTCCACGTCGCCGTCGTCCCCGCGCCGGGGCAGCGGCCGGAACTGGAGGAGCTCCGCGCCTTCGTCACGGAGCGCAAGGGCCGGATCTTCGCCCCCGAGGTGCTGCACCTCGTGGACGAGATCCCGCTGACGCCCGTCGGCAAGCCCGACAAGAAGCGCCTGCGCGAGGCCGCCACGCGCTGAGCGGCCCACCGGGGCGGGGCGGTGTCCGGACGCCGCCCCGCCCCCACAGCTACCGGCCCCTCGCCCACCGGTCCGACTTCACCCCAAGGTGGGGTTTGGCTCAACGAACCCCGCCCCCGTGCCGAGAAGCCAACGGGGGTGGCGGCGCTGAGGGCCGCCACCCCTCTCCCCTGCCGGCCTCGGGCAGGAACTCCCCTACCGCGCGGGCCGGTTCGGCCGCGCCGACGTGTCCCCCCGGCCCTCCTCCCGCCCCCGGAAGGCACGGCGGTACTCGCGCGGGGCGAGGCCCACCCGCGCCGTGAAGACCGGCCGCAGGGAGACGGCGGAGGCGAAGCCGCAGCGGGTGGCGACGGTGTCGACGGGCAGGTCGCTCTCCTCCAGGAGCCGCTGGACGGCGAGGATGCGCTGGTCGAGCAGCCAGCGCACCGGGGTGGTGCCGGTGGTGGCGGTGAAGCGGCGGGCGAAGGTCCGTTCCGACATCAGGGCGGCGGCGGCCATCCGGCGCACCGTCCAGGGGGTGTCCAGGGAGGCCAGGACCTCGGCGCGCAGGCGCGCCAGCGGGTCGTCGTCGGCGCCGCCGTCCGGCACCGGGGAGGGGATGAACTGGTTCTGCCCACCCGTCCGGAAGGGCGCGGTGACCATGGCCCGGGCGATGGTCGCGGCCGCCTGCTGGCCGTGCGCGGTGCGGACCAGGTGGAGGCAGAGGTCGATGCCCGCCGCGACGCCGGCCGAGGTCCACAGGCCGTCGCCGCCGGTGAAGAGCACCTCCGGCCGGACCGTCACCGCCGGGAAGCGGCGGGCGAGTTCACCGGCGAGCGCCCAGTGGGTGGTGGCCTCCCGGCCGTCCAGCAGGCCGGCCTCGGCGAGGACGAAGGCGCCCGCGCAGAGCGAGGCGATCGGGACGCCGGCGGCCGCGACCGCCCGCAGAGCCCCCAGCACCTCCGGGGCGTGCCGGGCGTCCGGGTCCTCGATGCCGGGCACCACCACCAGGTCGCAGCCGGCCAGCGCCGCCGGCCCGTGGTCGGGGACCCGCTCCAGCCCGCCGCCCAACCGCACCCGGGCGCCCTCCGGCCCGCAGACCCGCAGGTCGAAGGCGGGCAGGCCGAACCGGGCGGACCGGTCCGTCCACACCTCGCCGATCACCGCGTAGTCGAAGGCCCGGACACCGTCGAAGATCAGGCAGCCCACCGTGTGCATGGCAGGAATCTATCGATGGGCGGCGTCTCCGCCCATCACACCTTCCCGGTGTCGCCGACCACCATGGACGCATGACGAACACCGATGCCTTCGACGCCCCGCTCGTTCTCGACCGCGACGCCGTCCTGCTGCTCATCGACGTCCAGAAGGGCTTCGAGGCCGAGGCCTTCGGCCCCCGCGACAACCCGCAGGCCGAACAGCGGATGGCCGAACTGATCGCCGCCTGGCAGGACACCGACCGACCGATCGTCACCGTGCAGCACGACGGCCCGGGCACCCCGCTGGCCGGGGGCACCCCGGGGCACGAGCTCAAGGACTTCGTCGCCGGCCTCACCCCCGCGCTGCACGTCACCAAGTCCGTCAACAGCGCCTTCTACGGCACCCCCGACCTGCACGCCTGGCTCCAGGAGCGCGGCGCCCGGCAGGTGGTGGTCACCGGGATCATCACCAACGTGTGCTGCGAGACCACCGCCCGGATGGCCGGCAACCTCGGCTACGACGCGATCTTCCCGACCGACGCCATGCACTCCTTCGACATGGCCGGCCCCGACGGCGCCACCATCCCCGCCGCCGACCTCGCCCGCGCCACGGCCGCCACCCTGCACGCGATGCGCTTCGCCAAGGTCGTGACGACCGGGGCCGTCACCGAAGCCGCGAAGGCCTGAGCAACGGCTCGTAGGCGTTCCCCTCCTCGGCGTTGAGCAGGACGTACGAGGCCCCGGGGCCCAGCGTGAGCTCCCGCAGCCGCGCCAGGGCCCCGGCGGCGGAGGGCACCTCGAAGCCGAGCGCCGCGGCCGCCTCGTCCCGGTCGGCGAGGAGGTCCGGCTCGTCCTCCAGGTACTCCTCGGCCGCGTCCGCGCACTCCTCCGCCGTCAGCCCCGGACAGTCCCGCCACCACGGCACCGCCAGCAGCAGCCGCACCAGCTCCGGCAGCCCGACGGCCAGCAGCGCCGCACCGCCCTCGGAGTCGGCGTACAGCACCGGCCGCTCCTCGCCGCCCTCGCCGCAGAGGAAGTAGGTGCCGCCCGCGCCGTCCTTGGCCACCGGCTCCAGCGCGGCACCCGAGGCGAGGACGACCTCCTCGACGTGCTCGTAGCTGCGGGACGGGTCGAACTCGCCCGGCCAGACCAGGTAGTCGGCTGCGGCGGCGTGGGCGCGGATGGCATCGAGGAGCGACATGGCGGACACCTTACGGACCGCCGCGGACAGCCGTCAGGCCGTCAGGCCGTCAGCCGCTCCGCCAGGTACTCCTCCCAGCTCCGCCGCCCGTACTCGGCCCCCGCCGCGGCCAGGTTCTCCCCCGCCCGGTACGCCCGGCCGACCTTTCCCGGCACCCGGAGCGGCAGGTGCCGGCGGCTGCGGCCGCGCGCGGCGAGGTAGCCGCGGGTCAGCTCGCCCATCTCGTACACCGCCGGACCGGCCAGGTCGGGCACCCGCCCGGCCGGCCCGCCGAGCACCGACTCCACCAGCCGGGCGGCGACCTCCCGGACGTCCACCGGCTGCCAGCGGACCCCGCCGGGGGCCGGCACCAGCGGCAGCCCGGCCATCTTCTCGGCCACCGTGAACGCCAGGTCGTGGAACTGCGCGGCCCGCAGGATCGTGTACGGCAAGCCCGAGTCGGCCACCGCCCGCTCGGCGGCGTGCTTGGCCCGGAAGTACCCGAGCGGCAGCCGGTCCGCGCCGATCACCGAGATGAACACCAGGTGCCGCACCCCGGCCCGCTGCGCCGCGGCCACCAGCAGCCGGGTGGCGACGTCGTCGCCCTTGGGGCCGCCGGCCAGGTGCAGCACGGTGTCCACCCCCGCCAGCGCCCGGTCCAGCTGCCCGGCGGCCGTCGCCGGGTCCCCGAGCAGATCGCCGCGCGCGTAGGTCACACCGTCGGCGGCCGGACGGTCCTGGCGGCTGAGCACGCGCACCGGCAGCCCGGCAGCGCGCAGCAGCGGGACCACCTGCCGGCCCAGGGTTCCGGTACCGCCGGTGACCAGCACGGGGTTCTTCGTCATGATCGTCTCCGATTCGTCCCGGGAGGGGAGTTGATCTCCCCGCCACGGCCGTTGTTGGGTGGCTCCTGCTGCTCCGACCCCCGGCGACGAAGGAATGTGACACGTGGACGAGAAGAAGGTGGACGGGAAGAAGGTGGACGGGAAAGCGGACGGGAAAGCCGCCCGGGCCGCGCTCTTCGAGGAGCACCGCCCGCACCTGCGCGCCGTCGCGTACCGGATGCTCGGCTCGCTCAGCGAGGCCGAGGACGCCCTCCAGGAGGCCTGGCTCCGCTACGACCGCACCGACACCGCCGGCGTGGACAACCTCGGCGGCTGGCTGACCACGGTGGTCTCCCGGGTCTGCCTGAACCTGCTGCGCACCCGCGCCCAGCGCCGCGAGGAACCCCTGGAGCCCGCCGGCCCCGACGGCGAGCCGGGCCCGCCGCGCATCCCGGACCCGCTGCTGCGGCGCGAGGGCGTGGTCGACCCGGAGCAGGAGGTGCTGCTCGCGGACTCGGTCGGGCTGGCACTGATGGTGGTGATGGAGTCGCTGTCACCGGCCGAGCGGGTCGCCTTCGTGCTGCACGACCTGTTCGCGGTGCCGTTCGACGAGATCGCCCCGCTGATCGAGAAGACCACCGCCGCCACCCGTCAACTGGCCAGCCGGGCCCGACGCAAGGTCCAGGGGCAGGCGCCCGCGCCCGACCCGGACCTCGGCCGGCAGCGGGCGGCCGTGGACGCGTTCTTCGCCGCCGCCCGCGACGGCGACCTGGACGCGCTCCTCGCCGTGCTCGACCCGGACGTGGTGCTGCGCGCGGACGGCGGAACGGCGCTGGCCCGGCACACCGTGGTGCACACGGGCGCCGGCACGGTCGCCGGCCAGGCCGTCCTGTGGGGCACGCTCTCGCCGTTCGCCCGGCCGGCGCTGGTCAACGGCACCGCGGGCGCGGTGGTCATCGGGGACAACGGCCGGGCGCTGTCGATCATGGCGTTCACCGTAGTGGACGGCGCGATCGCGGCGATCGACGTGCTCACCGACCCGCGGCGGCTGGCGGCCCTGGACCTCACGGCCTTCCGGAACGCCTGACCGGGGTGCCCGGGGCGGGTACCCGGCCCGGGCGCCGTCGGCGCCCTCGGCGCACTCGGCGCACTCGGCGCACCCTGCGCCCTCAGCGTCCGATCGCACCGTCCAGCTGTTCGCGGATGATGTCCGCGTGCCCGGCGTGCCGCCCGGTCTCCTCGATCATGTGGACCAGCACCCAGCGCAGCGACGGCCCCTCGACGGCGTCCGGCCGCAGCGAGCGCTCGCCCGGCCGGTCCAGGTCCGGGGCGGCCGCGACCACCGCGTCGGAGCGCCCGATGGCCTCCCGGTAGGCGGCCACCTCCGCGGCCACCGTCGCGCCGTCCAGCGACTCCCCGTCCGTCTCCCGAGGCGCCTCGCCCACGCCCCGGTAGGCCCAGGTGAACCAGTTGTCCTCGACCACGGCGAGGTGCCGCACCAGCCACAGCAGGCTGGTGCCGGAGGCCACGCCGGGGCGCCGGGCGTCCTCGTCGGAGACCCCGTCGAGCTTGGCGATCACCGCCGCGCGCAGGTAGGCGAGGAAGGCCAGCAGAGTGGTCGGCTCGTCCGCGTTCAGGCTCGGCGGACGGACGTCGGAGGGCGTGCTCCGCCCGGTGTCGGTGTCGGTCACCGCGCCACCCTAGCCAGACCGTGACGCGACGTCACCAGCCCTGGGCGACCACCCAGTCGGCCAGCTCGCGGGCACAGCCGTCCACCGCCTCCTTCCAGGTGTGGCCCGCGCCGTCCCCGGCCTCGTCGCTGACGTGCTTGACCAACCGCACCGGCACCCCGGCCCGGTGGGCGACGGTGGCGACGGCGTAGCCCTCCATGTCCACCAGGTCGGCGTGCTCGGCGAGCCGGTCGCGGGCGGCCGTGTCGGAGACGAAGAGGTCCCCGGTGGCCAGCACCGGCCCGTCGCCCTTGCCGATCACCAGCGGCGCACCGTACTCACGCCCGGTGAGCGCGTGCAGGGCGGCGGTGTCGAGGTCGTGCTGGATCACCTGGACCACGTGGTGGGTGCCCTCCCAGCCGGGGCGCAGCGCGCCGGCCGTGCCGAGGTTGATCACCTCGGAGGGCTTCTCGCCCTGGGCGAGGACGGTGGTCAGCGCGACCGCGGCGTTGACCTTCCCGATCCCGGTGAGCAGCACGGGCAGCCGACCGTCCAGGTGGGCGGCCTCCTCGCGCACGGCGACGACGAGCAGCGGGCGGTCGGGCGAGATCGTTCCAAGCAGGCGCATACCTCCATCGTACGGAGCGAAGGCGGACCGCACCCGGGATCGCCCGCCCGCGGGCGGCCCCCGCGCTCCGGAACGGCCCCCGCGCTCCGCCCGGCCGGGGGACCCGCCGACGCACCCGCCAGGGACCCGCCGAGGCACCCGCCGGGAGAAGCGCCGGGACCCCGCCGGGGAACCGCCGGGGGCGCGATCCGCGTCGGACGGTTCGCCGCCCCTCGGGACGGCCGGCCGGAGCCGCACCGGCGGCACGGGCCGCCCGGGGGAACGTGCACGACATGCTCAAGATCGGCGCAAGTCGGGTGTGGCCGGGGGGAGTCACGGCCATACTGCTGCCATCGGTCGGGCCCCGGGGACGGGTCCGGCCCCAGGGGAGGATGAGGCGGGTGGCAACACCAGCAGGCAACGGCGCATCCGGCGCCGCGCACCCGGCACGGCCGAACCGGCCGGGGCCGCAGGGAGCGCCGGGCGCACTGGTCTCGACGGCCCCACCGGCGGCGACGGCCGCACCGGTGGCGCCGGTCGCGACGCCCGCACCCGGAGCGGCCCCGCTCGCGAGGCCCGGCGGCGCTCCCCCGGCGACCGGACCTGGCAAGGCACCCGCGACGCGCCTCTCGACTGCCGTCAGCACCGGCGTGCGCGCCCGGCTCGCACAGGCCACCCGCACGCCGCCCAACCGGCTGAGGCTGGCCGGCGTGGTGCTCGCGGTGCTCACCATCGCCTTCGGCGGGCTCACCGCCTGGCAGTTGGAGGACAGGGCACGGGCCGCCGAGCGGGTGGTCACCCACAGCCAGCCGCTCAGCCGGGACGCCGCCGAGATCCACCGCAGACTGGCCGGTGCCGCCACCACCGCGACCACCGGCTTCCTGTTGGCCGGCAACGAGCCCACCACGGTCCGCAAGGAGTACGAGCAGGACCTCGCCCGCACCGCCGAGCTGATCACCAGCGCCGCCGCCCTGGCCGGCACGGCCTCTCGGGCGAAGGAACCACTGACCCTCCTGGGCCAGCAACTAACGGTCTACGCGGGCCTGGTGGAGAACGCCCGGGCCGACAACCGGCAGGGCATCCCGCTCGGCGGGGCCTACCTGCGCTACGCCTCCGAGCAGATGCAGAAGGAGCTGCTGCAGACCGCAGGCCGGCTCTCCGACTACGAGGACCGGGAACTCGCCGCCGACTACGCCGCGGCCAAGGCGGTGCCGTGGGCGGCGTACGGCCTGGGTCTGGTCACCCTGGCGGCGCTGGTCTGGGTGCAGCTGACGCTGTTCCGCCGCACCAATCGGGTGTTCAACATCGGGCTGCTGGGCGCCACCGCCGCCGTGCTGGCCGGCACCCTGTGGCTGACCGCCGCCGGACTGGGCACGACCTTCGCGCTCCAGCGCAGCTTCGAGCAGGGCGCGGCCCCGCTGCGCGCGCTCAACTCCGCCCGGGTGGACGTGCTGACCGCCCGGCTGAACGAGAACCTGCACTTCGTCGCCCGCGGCTCGACCGCCAAGTACACCGACGCGTGGACGGCGACCATCACGCACCTGGACGGGTCAGCCCCGGACGGCACCCGCAGGCCGGGCGGCGGCACCCTCGGCGAGGCCCTCAAGCTCGCCCCCGCCGACGCCGCCGGCGACATCGCGAAGGCCACCGAGCAGTACGGCTCCTGGCTCCGGCAGCACGAGGCGGCCCGGGCACTGGAGGTCAACAGCACCGACTACGAGGGCGCGCTGAAGGCGACCGTGACGGCCGACGGCGGCGGCACCACCGCCGACGCCTTCTTCAAGGCCACCGACGAAGCACTCGGGAAGGCCGCCGAAGCCGAGCAGAAGAGCCTCACGAACGCCGCCAAGGGCACCGACTGGGATCTGCGCGCCGCCGCCGTCGCCGTCGCGCTGTCCGGCCTGGTGGCCGCGGCCGCCGCGCTGCGCGGCCTGGGCCGACGACTGGCCGAGTACCGGTAACGGGCAAGGGAGACGCACCGATGCGCAACAGGACCTTCCGGAGAACCACCAGGCCCGCCGCCGCGCTGGCCCTGCTGGCGGCCGGCGCGGCCGTGCTCGCCGGCGGCGGCCC
>NZ_JBEZUT010000013.1:0-51866 GCF_040636595.1 Kitasatospora sp. NPDC036755 | reverse complement strand
GAGGACAGCCCCCGCAGCCGGTCGAGCTTCCCGGCGGTGAGCGTGTAGCCGGTGGTGTCGAGACCGACCTTGAGGCCGGCGGCGACGGCACGGTCCACTTCGGCGGCCAGGACCTCACCGCCCCCGGCCAGGGCGATCTGCACCCAGTCGTTGGCCTTGTCGCGCCGACGCCGGGTCTCCCAGCCGTCGCCCATGACGGAGGCTCGGCCGGGAGCGTTCAGGTTGTGCGGGGAGGAGAAGTAGCGGTCGGACGCCGCCTCGGCCACGCCGCCGTACTCCTGGGCGGCCAGGTCGAAGGTGAGGCCGTCCAGTTCGCGCGGGTCGGGCAGCACCTCGCCGTGCACCCGCAGCCGGGCGACGCCGCCGTCCGGGAAGATGTTCAGCCGCACGTGGGTGTACCGGGTGCCGTCGGTGACGGCGAACTCGTGGGCGGTGTCGCCCCTGAGCGCGGTGCGCGGCACGATCGTGGTCCACTCGGCGTCCTGGAGCTCCTCGGGCGAGGGGTGGCCCGGGACGGAGGCGGCCTCGACGGAGGCGGACTCCGGGTAGTTGCCGGTGAAGTGCGCGGTGTCCACGATCACGCCGCGGACCACCCCGGCGGCGCCGAGCCGGACGATCGTCCGGTCGTGGTCCTCGTCGGTGGGGTGCGGGTGGTCCGCGCAGACCCCGCGGCGGCGCCTGGACTCCCAGCCGTCCATGATCTGGCCCTTGTGGCCGAAGGTGTGCGGGCGGAACTCGGCCGGCGCGGCGACCAGCAGGTTCTCGGCGTCCGCGAAGGTGTCCTCGTCGGTGGCGACGACGCCCGCGCCGAGCAGCCGTGAGGCCAGGTTGACCAGCTCGGTGAAGGGAGCACTCTGGGTGTCGACAGTGGTCACTGACTCTCCTTTGGGCGCGTGCGGATGTGGGCGCGTGCGGACGGAACGGTGGTGGGGCGGGCGTGCGGCCGGACGAGCTGCCGGCCGAACGGGCGGGCCGCGGGGTCCACCTCGCGGCCGCGCAGCCAGGTGGCGCGCACCGCACCGGTGAGGGTGCGTCCCGCGTACGGCGTCACCGGGTTGCGGTGGTGCAGCCCGCTCGCCCGGACGGCGAACCCGCCGTCGGGGTCGAAGGCGACCAGGTCCGCGTCGTGGCCGGCCGCGATGGCGCCCTTGGTGCCGGTCAGGCCGACCAGTTCGGCCGGGCCGGCGGACATCCAGCGCACCACGTCGGCCAGGCCGTGGCCGCGCCGGCGGGCCTCGGTCCAGACGGCCGGCAGGCCCAGCTGGAGCGAGGCGATCCCGCCCCAGGCGGCCGCGAAGTCGCCGCTGCCGCCGTACTCGGGCAGCAGCTTGAGGTCGGGCGTGGACGGCGAGTGGTCGGAGACGACGGCGATGAACTCGCCGTTCGCCAGGGCCTCCCAGAGCGCGTCCCGGTTGGCCTCGTCGCGGATCGGCGGGCAGCACTTGAAGGCGGTGTCGCCGTCCGGCACCCGCTCGGCCGCGAGGGTCAGGTAGTGCGGACAGGTCTCGGCGGTCACCCGCACGCCGTCCTCCCTCGCCTGCCGCAGCAACGGCAGCACGGCCGCCGAGGAGACGTGCAGGACGTGCACCCGGGCCCCGGTGCGCCGGGCCGCGTCGAGCAGGTGGGCGACGGCCTCGGTCTCCGCGTCGGCGGGCCGGGAGGCCAGGAAGTCCCGGTAGTGGACGCCGGGTTGCTGCGGGGCGGCGGCGAGCACGGCCGGGTCCTCGGCGTGGATGATCGCCAGCGCCCCGATCCGGGCCTGCTCGGCCAGCGCCGCCTCCAGGTCGACGGCCTCGACGTGCGGGAACTCGTCCACGCCGGAGGGAGCGAGGAAGCTCTTGAAGCCGAACACGCCCTCCCGGTGCAGGAGTTCGAGCTCGGCCACATTGCCTGGGACGGCCCCGCCCCAGAAGCCGAGGTCGATCCAGGCCTGCCCCTCGGCGACCTTCCGCTTGGCCGCCAGCCCGGCCACCGTGGTGGTGGGCGGGATGGAGTTGAGCGGCATGTCGACGACCGTGGTGACACCGCCGGCCGCGGCGGCCCGGGTGGCGGTGGCGAAGCCCTCCCACTCGGTGCGGCCGGGCTCGTTGACGTGCACGTGGGTGTCGACCAGGCCGGGCAGCAGGGCGGTGTCACCGAGGTCGACGAGCTCGCCCTCGCGGGCCGCCAGCGAACCGTGCGGGGCCGTCCGGGTGATCCTGCCGTCCTGGATCAGCACGTCCGCGGGGCGCTCGCCGTCGGGCAGGACCGCCCGCCGGGAGCGGATCACCGTGGGCTGGCCGAAAGGCATGGCGAACCTCCGAAACCTGGGAGTCGGGAGTGCGGGAACACGGGTGGAGGCGAAGGATTGCCGGGAGCCTAGGCCCGCCTTCAACAAAACGTCAATGGATGGACGGGCGAGGAATCAGCCCGGCAGCAACCGGCCGGCCAGCCGCTCCCCCGCGCGTTCGGCGAGCTCGGCGGCCCTGGTCATGCTCTCCCCTGGCCGTTCGGCCAGGTCGGTCAGGGCGATCGCGGCGGTGAAACCGGCCGCCCGCCACTCGGGCTCGGAGAGCTCCAGCCGGCCCGCCACGGCGGCCACCCGAACCCCCGCCCGGGCCGCCGCCGCGGCGACTCCGGCGGGGGCCTTGCCATGGAGCGTCTGCGCGTCCAGGCAGCCCTCGCCGGTCACGACGAGACGCGCCCCACGCACGGCCCCGTCGAAGCCCAGCAGGTCGAGCAGCAGCTCGATGCCGGGCCGCATGGTGGCGCCGAGCAGGGCCAGGGCGGCGAAGCCCACCCCGCCCGCGGCGCCCGCGCCGGGCGCCTCCCGGACGTCCCGGCCGGTCGCCCCGGCGACCAGGTCGGCGAACCGGGTCAGCCCCGCCTCCAGGACCGCCAGGTCCGCGCCGCCGGCACCCTTCTGCGGACCGTAGACGGCCGCGGCGCCGCGCGGCCCGAGCAGCGGGTTGTCCACGTCGCAGGCCACCACGACCTCGACCCCGCCCAGGGCGCCGGCCAGCGGGCCGAGGTCGATCTCCGCGAGCCGGCGCAACGCGGCACCGCCCGGCGGGAGTTCGACGCCGTCGGCGTCCAGCAGCCGCACCCCGAGCGCCTGCAGCATGCCGGCGCCGCCGTCCGTGCTCGCACTGCCGCCGAGGCCCAGGACGATCCGCTCGACGCCGAGCGAGACCGCCCTGGCGATCAGCTGGCCCACCCCGTAGGACCCGGCCGAGAGCGGCGCGGTCCGACCGCCGGGCAGCCGGGCGAGGCCGCAGGCCTGTGCCAGCTCGACCACCGCGGTGTCGCCCCGGACGGCCAGCGCGGCGTCCACCGGCAGTCCGGTCGGGCCGGCCACCTTCGCCGGGACCCTGCCGAAGCCGGCCGCGAGCGCGGCGGCCAGCGTGCCCTCGCCGCCGTCGGCGACGGGCAGTTCGCGCACCTCGGTGCCGGGCGCGGCGCGCCGGATGCCGGCGGCGATCCGGGCCGCCGCCTCGGCGCCCTCCAGACTGCCCTTGAACTTGTCGGGGGCGACGACCACATGGCCCTGGTGGGGGGTGGGGGGCATGGCGCGCTCCTCGCTTCCGTACGGGTCTGGCGGTGGTTCCGCGGCGTGCTGTCCAGCATGGGCCCGGGGCGGCCGGGGGTGCGAGCCCCTCGCCCGGAGGGGCCGGGGCCGGGGCAGCTGCGGGCCGGGTCCGTCGCCGGTGGCCCGGGGCAGCTGCGGGCCGGGTCCGTCGCCGGTCATCAGGAGGGGTGCGCCCCCTCCCCGCCGGTCCCCCTCGTCCCGCTTCCGACGCACGAGGGGCTCCCCGCGGCGGGGAGGGGGCCGGGCGACGCGCACCGGGCACGACCGGAGTGCCCCCAGGGGGTACGTACGCGTCACCGGCCCGGGTCGACCGGCGGGCGGGCGGATGAGCCCCGGCCAGCCCACCGGTCGGATCCGCCCTCCTGGCGGCGCGGGCACGACCGGAATGGGTACACGCCGCCAGGAGGAGTTCGGGCCGGGGCTCCGCAGGCGGAGCCCCGGGCGGTGTTACGCGGCCTCGCGCCCGGAGAGCCGCTCGACGCCGCGCAGGAGCGCCGAGTGGTCGAGCGAACCGTCGCCGTTGGCCCGGGCGGAGGCGACCAGCTGGGCCACCACGGCACCGACCGGCAGAGCGGCGCCCACGGCACGGGCCGCGTCGGTGACGATGCCCATGTCCTTGTGGTGCAGGTCGATCCGGAAGCCGGGGGCGAACTCCCGGTTCAGCATGTTCGCCCGCTTGCGGTTGAGCACGGTGGAGCCGGCCAGACCGCCGCCGAGCACGTCCAGCGCGGCCGCGAGGTCGACGCCGGCGTTCTCCAGGAACACCACGGCCTCGGCGAGCACCTGGATGTTGGCCGCGACGATCAGCTGGTTGGCGGCCTTGACGGTCTGGCCCGCACCGGACGGGCCGACGTGGACGACCGTGGTGCCCAGTGCGTCGAACAGCGGCTCGGCCTCGGCGAAGTCCTCGGCGGCGCCGCCGACCATGATCGACAGGACGGCCTCGACGGCACCGGCCTCACCTCCGGAGACCGGGGCGTCCAGGGTGCGGACGCCCTTCTCCCCGGCGGCGGCCTCGACCCTGATCGAGGTCTGCGGGGTGATCGAGGACATGTCGATCAGCAGGGTGCCGGGCCGGGCGTTCTCCAGCACGCCGCCCTCCCCCAGGACCACCTGCTCGACCTGCGGGTCGGCCGGGACCATCGTGATGACCACCTCGGCGTCCCGCACCGCCTCCGCGATGCTGCCGGCGCCGTGGCCGCCGGCCGCCACCAGGGCGTCGATCGGCGGCCGGGTGAGGTTGAAGCCGGTGACGTGGTGGCCGGCCTTGACCAGGTTGGCGGCCATCGGGCTGCCCATGATGCCGAGGCCGATGAAGGCGATCTTGCGGCTCATCGCGTCGAGGTTCCTTACGTGTGCGCGGGTGGGTGGTCGGGGCGGGCCGGCGGCGGTGCCTGACGGCGCCGCTCGGCGGCGGTCGTCGGCGGCGCTACTCGGCAGCGGTCGTCGGCGGCGCTACTTGGCGGCGCGCAGCTCGCGCGGCAACCACCCGAAGCTGTCGGTGCTGACCCCGCCGGAGGGGCGGTACTCGAGGCCGATCGAGCCGGTGTAGCCCACCGCCGAGAGCCGGGCGAACAGGTCCTCGAAGTCCAGCTCGCCGGTGCCGGGCTCGTTGCGGCCCGGGGTGTCGGCGATCTGCACGTGGCCGATGCGGTCGGCGTGGGTGTCGATGACCGCCGCCAGGTCCTCGCCGTTCCTGGCCAGGTGGTAGAGGTCGCAGAGGAACCTGGCGTTTCCCAGGCCGGTGGCGGCGTTGACCCGGTCGACCACCTCGACCGCGGCGGCGGCCGAGACCAGCGGGTAGTCCGGGGACTCGGCCCGGTTCAGGGCTTCGATCAGCAGGACGGCGCCGATCCCGTGCGCGGCCCGCGCGGCGAGCGCCAGGTGCTCCAGCGCGAGGGCGTCCTGTTCGGCCGGGTCGACGCCCTCGACCCGGTTGCCGTACAGCGCGTTGAGCGCGGTGGCGCCGAGCGAGGCGGCGAGTTCCGTGGCGACCGGGAGGTTGGCGCGGAAGCGGTCCCGCTCGGACGGCACCGAGACGGTTCCGCGGGCCCCCTTGCTCAGGTCGTCGAGGAGGTTGAGTCCGGTGAGCCGCACGCCTGCGTCGGTGAACGCCTTGCGCAGCGCGTCCAGTTCGGCCTGCGCGGGGTCGTGTTCCGCACCGAAGGGCCACCAGAGTTCGGCCGCGGTGAAGCCGGCCGCGGCGGCCGCGGCGGGGCGCTCCAGGAGCGGCAGTTCACCGAACAGGATCGACAGGTTGACCGTGAAGCCGTGCTTGGCGGCCGCCGTCACGTCGCTCACCTCTCATCTCTCTTCCCCCGACCTTCCCCGCCACCGTGAATTCCACAATGCGGAAGGGAGATTCTGTGTGGTGGAAGCATCTCCGCCCGCCGGGCGGGTGTCAAGGGAGTCGCAACATTTTGTTGAAGAAGCCCCGAGGGTTCGCCACCCACGGGGTCGGAGCGTTCGATCACCCGGCCCCCACCCGCCCGCAACCCCCGCTCGCTACAGTGACCCCGTGCGATTGATGGTGGAGTTCACGACAGAACCGTTCGAACTGGACACGTTCCCGGAGCACGCCTCGGCGGCCCGCAAGGTCGTCGACGAGGCCGGCCTGTCCGTGTCCGTCGGCCCCTTCGGCACCGGCGCCGAGGGCGGGGCCGAGCAGGTGCTCGCCGCGGTGACCAAGCTGCTCAAGGAGACCCTGGACGCCGGGGCGACCCGGATCTCCGTCCAGGTCAGCGTGCTGGGCGAGGAGGACGGTACGCCGTGACCGAGAACGTGGAACACCCGCTCGCCGCGGCGGTGAAGCCGCTGCTGGCCGCGGTCGGCGCGACGCCCGTCCCCCTGGACGAGGCCAAGCCCGACGACGTGGTCCTGGAGTGGGAGGGCTCGCCGGCCCTGGCCGTGCGACTGCCGCACCTGAGCAGCGCGCTGGACCGGCTGCTCGCCGAGATGACCCGCCAGTTCGACGGCCGCCCGCTGGCCGAGCTCGACCGCCTGGAGAAGCAGCGGGTCGTCGCCCTGCTGGAGGAGCGCGGGGCGTTCACCGTCCGCCACGGCGTGGAGACCGTCGCCTCGGCCCTGGGCGTCAGCCGCTTCACCGTGTACAACTACCTGAACCGCCAGGACGGCGCGAAGTCGTCCTGACGCCCGGCTCGGCGCCCTCCGGGGCGCGCGCGGCCCCCGCTCCGGGGGCTTCCGAACGGGTGACCCCGCCGGCACGGCAGGACTGGATCGGCCTGCGGCGGGGCACACTTGGCGAATCGCACACGAAAGGGCCCGGTCTCGTGGCCCGGTTCAAAACGTAACCACCAACCGTTCAACAAAGTGTTGACGGCCGGGTGGGGCCGATCTAGCTTTTCCGGGTGGCACCACTCTTCAGGAGGTCCACTCGTGACCAACCACCCCCACCCTCACCCCCACGCCCTCGACGCCCTGACCGCGGCCGGCGCCGCGGAACTGGAAGAGGTCCTGCTGGAGGTCTGCTCCAGCCCCCGCTGGGCCGCCGCGGTCGCGGCGACCGGCCCCTGGTCCGACCGTGACGCCCTGCTCGCCGCCAACGCGGCGGCCACGGCCTCCCTGACGGCCGAGGACCTGCGCGACGCGATGGCCGGCCACGCCCGGATCGGCGAACCCACCGCGGGCGACACCGTCTCCGAGCGCGAACAGGCCGGAATCCAGGGCGTGGACCGGGCGCTCCTCGACGAACTGCGCGAGGCCAACGCCGCCTACGAGGCCAAGTTCGGCCATGTGTTCCTGATCTGCGCGACCGGCCGCACCGCGGCCGGCATGCTCGCCGCCCTGCGCGAGCGCCACCCCCACGACGCCGCCACGGAGGCGGAGATCGTCCGCGGAGAGCTGCGCAAGATCAACGACATCCGGCTCAACCGCCTGCTCGACACGAACTGACGCATCGTCGGAATGACTGCCGCAACCCTGCCGCACGTCGCGCAGGATTCCACCAGGCGCACCTCGCCGCGAATCTGACACATCATCACCACTGCCATCAGTAAGGTCACTTCACCCATGGCTGGCATCTCCACCCACGTGCTCGACACCAGCCTCGGCCGCCCGGCCGAGGGTGTCCCGGTCGAGCTCGCGCTGCACACCGAGGGTGGCTGGCAGGTGCTCGGCACCTCCGCCACGGACTCCGACGGCCGGGTCAAGGACCTGCCGGCCGTGGAGGCGGGCTCGGTCGTCCGGCTGCTCTTCGACACCGGCGCGTACCTCGCGCCCGGGTCCTCCGAGCCGCCGTTCTTCCCCGAGGTCTCGATCGTCTTCACGGTCGCGCCCGACCAGCACCACTACCACGTGCCGCTGCTGCTCACCCCGTTCGGCTACTCGGTCTACCGCGGAAGCTAGTGGACCGATCTCGAGAACCCAGGAGCCACGTCATGGCCCACGTACTCGGTCAGAACCAGTACGGCAAGGCGGAGAACCGCATCGTCCGGATCCACCGCGACTCCACCCGGCACGAGATCAAGGACCTGAACGTCTCGGTCTCGCTCCGCGGTGAGTTCGAGGACGTCCACCTCACCGGATCCAACGCCAACTGCCTCCCCACCGACACCACCAAGAACACCGTGTACGCCTTCGCCAAGGAGTACGGCATCGAGTCGGCCGAGGCGTTCGGCATCCTCCTGGCACGCCACTTCGTCGACGACACCGAGCGCGGCGTCGTGCACGGCGCCCGGATCCGGATCGAGGAGTACGCCTGGGACCGGATCCGCACCCCGGACAGCTCGGCCCGCTTCATCGGCTCCGAGGAGGTCGGCCACTCCTTCGTCCGCAGCGGCCGGGAGGTCCGCACCAGCGAGATCGTCTACGACGGGCAGTCCGTCCAGGTCGTCTCCGGCCTGAAGGACCTGGTCGTCATGAACTCCACCAACTCGGAGTTCTGGGGCTACATCAAGGACGACTACACCACCCTCCAGGAGGCGTACGACCGGATCCTCGCCACCCAGGTCACCGCCCGCTGGAAGTTCGGCTACGGCGGCGGGGCCGGCGAGGCCCAGCCCAACTGGAACCGCTCCTACACCCAGGTGAAGCGGCACCTGCTGGAGGCCTTCGCCGAGACCTACTCCTACTCGCTGCAGCAGACCCTGCACGCGATGGGCACCCGGGTCCTCGACAACCGCGCCGAGGTGGACGAGGTCCGCCTCGAACTGCCCAACAAGCACCACTTCCTGGTCGACCTGGAACCGTTCGGCCTCAAGAACGAGAACGAGGTCTACTTCGCCGCCGACCGGATGTACGGCCTGATCGAGGGCACCGTGCACCGCGAGGGCGTCGTCCCGGTCATCCCGGTCGCCTGACGCCCCCCCAGCAGGTGGACGCCGCCCGGCATCGCCGCTCCTTCCGGCCCGCGCGGGCCGGTCGCACCGGGCGGGGCCGCTCCACCGCCCCCACCCCCGCACCACCCGTACCAGCAGTTTCTCCCCCACCCACCGGAGTTCGTGTCTGCCTCGCGGCGGCCGGCCCGGGGCGCACCGGAGAGGCCGGCCGAGGGACCCTTGCACCGCCGTCCCGCCCTCGGCCACATCGGCACCAGCCGCACTCCGGCGCCACGGGCGCGCCGGGAGCCACGGGCACAAGAGGGGCTCGACATGGCACCCAGCAACACCACCAGTACAGACGGCGGTTCCACCCCGGCAAGACCTCACGGCCCGGACGGCACGCCGGCACACCTCCCCGGTGCGCCGCCCGGGCACGGGACCCACCCCGTGGACGAGTTGCTGCCCCCGGTGAAGCTGTTCTCCACCGGGCTCCAGCACGTCACCGCGATGTACGCGGGAGTCGTGGCTCCCCCGCTCATCGTCGGCGCCGGCGTCGGGCTCTCCCCCGCCGAACTCGCCCTGCTCATCTCGGCCAGCCTGTTCACCGCCGGACTGGCCACCCTCCTCCAGACGCTCGGCGTCTGGAAGATCGGCGCGCGACTGCCGTTCGTGAACGGCGTCTCCTTCGCGGGGGTCGCACCCATGATCGCCATCGCGAAGGAGCACGGACCGAAGACCGCCCTACCGGTGATCTTCGGAGCGGTGATCGTCGCGGGGCTCCTGTGCTTCCTCGCGGCGCCGTACTTCTGCAAGCTCATCCGGTTCTTCCCCCCGGTCGTCCAGGGCACCGTGATCACCCTCATCGGGGTGTCCCTGCTTCCGGTGGCGGTCAACTGGGCGCGCGGCGGCTCGCCGGGCGCCCCCGGGTACGGCTCCATGCGGGCCGTCGGCCTCGCCGCGGTCACCCTCACCGCGGTGGTGCTCTGCAACCGGCTGCTGCGCGGGTTCTGGCAGCAGCTGTCCCTGCTCATCGGGCTGGCGCTCGGCACCCTGGTCGCCTTCCCGCTGGGGCTGGCCGACTTCGGCGCGGTCGGGGACGCGAAGGTCTTCTCGCTCCCCTCTCCGTTCCACTTCGGCGCGCCCGTGTTCGACGCCGCCGCGATCGTCTCGATGTGCATCGTCATGGTGGTCTCGATGACCGAGTCCACCGCCGACATGCTCGCCCTCGGCCGGATCGTCGACCGCGAGGCGGACGAACCCACCCTCGCCGCCGGCCTGCGGGCCGACGGTCTGGCCACCGCGCTCAGCCCCGTCTTCAACGGCTTCGCCGCCAGTGCCTTCGCCCAGAACATCGGGCTGGTGGCGCTGACGAGGATCCGCAGCCGCTTCGTGGTCGCGGCCGGCGGCGGCATCCTCGTCCTGCTGGGGCTGTTCCCGGTGCTGGGCTCGCTCGTCTCCCTGGTTCCGCAGCCCGTCCTCGGCGGCGCCGGGATCGTGCTCTTCGGCACGGTCGCGGCCAGCGGCATCCGCACCCTCGCGGAGGCCGGCATGGAGTCCGGCTCGAACACCGTGCTGGTGTCGGTCTCACTCGGTGTCGGGATCGTCCCGATCGCCGTGCCGACGTTCTACGACTCCTTCCCGGAGGCCGCCCGGACCCTGCTGCACTCCGGGATCTCGGCCGGCTGCGTGATGGCCGTCCTGCTCAACCTGCTCTTCCACCACGTCGGGGCCGCCCGCCGGGCCGGATCCGGGTCCGGATCCGGGTCCGGGTCCGGCCCGGCCGCCGGCGGCGCGACGGGTCCGACCGTTCCGAAGGGCCCGACAGTTCCGAAGGCGACACCGTCCTGACCGGCTTACCGCGGGGCGCGCACCATTCGGTACGCGCCCTCCCGGCCCTCCCCTAGGAGTCACACCATGGCAGTCCAGCCCCCTCCCGCCGACCAGCGGATCGTGATCGAGAACGCCGCGATCGCCACCGTGGACGCGCACGACACCGAGTACGCCCGCGGCCACGTGGTCGTCCTCGGCAACACCGTCGAGACGGTGGGCGACGGCCCCGCCCCCGCGTGGCTGGACAACGTGGTGCGCCGGATCAACGGCGAGGGCCACCTGGTGACCCCCGGCCTGGTCAACACCCACCACCACTTCTACCAGTGGATCACCCGCGGGCTGGCCCAGGACGACATCCTCTTCGACTGGCTGGTCGCCCTCTACCCGACCTGGGCACGGATCGACGAGAAGCTCGTGCACGCCGCCACCCAGGGCTCCGCCGCCGCACTCCTCAAATCCGGCTGCACCACCGCCTCCGACCATCACTACGTCTTCCCGAAGGACGGCGGCGACGTCCTCGGCGCCTCCGTCGAGGCCGTCCGGGAACTCGGCCTGCGGTTCACCGCGCTGCGCGGCTCGATGGACCGCTCCCGGAAGGACGGCGGGCTGCCGCCGGACCACGCCGTCGAGGAACTCGACGACATCCTGGCCGCCTCCGAGGCCGCCGTGGACCGCTACCACGACTCCTCCTACGGCTCGATGCTGCACGTGGCCCTCGCACCCTGCTCGCCCTTCTCCGTCTCCACCGACCTGCTGCGCCGGACCGCCGAACTCGCCCGCCGCAAGGGCGTCCGGCTGCACACCCACGGCTCGGAGACCGCCGAGGAGGAGGAGTTCTGCAAGGAGCTGTTCGGCATGGGGCCCACCGACTACTTCGAGTCGGTCGGCTGGCTCGGCGAGGACGTCTGGATGGCGCACTGCGTGCACATGAACGACTCCGACATCGCCAAGTTCGCCGAGACCGGCACCGGCGTCGCCCACTGCCCGTCCTCCAACGCCCGGCTGGCGGCCGGCATCGCCCGGGTGCCCGACATGCTCCGGGCCGGCGTCCCGGTCGGGCTCGGGGTGGACGGCACCGCCTCCAACGAGTCCGGCGAGCTGGGGACGGAGCTGCGCAACGCGCTGCTGATCAACCGGCTGCACGGCTCCCCCGCCGCGCTGACCGGACGGCAGGCGCTGCGGCTGGGCACGATGGGCGGTGCCCGGGTGCTCGGCCGGCAGGACGAGATCGGCTCCATCGAGGCCGGCAAGCTCGCCGACCTGGCGCTGTGGAAGATCGACGGGATCATGCACTCGTCCATCGCCGACCCGGTCGCCGCGCTCACCTTCGGCGCGCTGCCGCCGCTGTCGGTGCTGTTCGTCAACGGCAACGCGGTGGTCGAGAAGGGGCAGCTGACCACCGTCAACGAGGACCGGATCGCGCGCGACTGCGCCCGCGCCGCGCGCGAGCTGGCGGCCCGTCCGGTCTGACGCCCGGACCGGGTCCGGGTCCGGGGGCGGGTCCGGTGTCGGGGACGGGTCCGGTGTCGGGTCCCGTTCGGCACCCGGGCCGGGGCCGTGGTTCACCCCCGTACTCCCGGGGCGCCCAGGGACGGTGCGCCTCCGGGCTCCGCGCGGCGCGGGGCGGCGGACAGGTGACAGCTGACAACTTTCATCATCTGTCATCTGACATCTGTTGTCCGTTGTCCGTTGTCCGACATCTGTTCGCCGCTCCCGGCACGCGGACCGCGGCCCCGGACCCACGGCGAGGGTCCGGGGCCGCGGCATGTCCAGGGCCGCGCGCGGGCGGGGAACAGCGGACGGATGACAGATGACAACTTTCGTCAGCTGTCATCCGTCCGCCGTCATCCGTCGGATGTCAGCGCTCAGCCGTCGGGCCGTCAGGCCGTCAGGCCGTCAGGCCGTCCGTCCCAACGTGGCCAGGTAGGTGCGCCAGCCACCGTGGTGGGTGATCTCGCGGTGCACTCCGCGCTCGACCTCGCCACGGGCCAGCAGCATCGACAGACAGGCCGACCCGTCCTCCAACTCGATCACACCCAGCTCCAGTTCGCGCGGCTCGCCGGGGAGGATGACGTCCCGCAGGCGCTCCAGGCTGATGTCGTACAGCTCGCCCTCGATCGCGGTGTCGACGGCCGGATCGCGCAGGAGCCCCGGGCACACGTCGTCGATGGAGAAGAAGCGGTAGCCGGACGCCGTCCGGGCCGGCCCGATCAACGCGTCCGAGACCTTCGCGTGGAAGGGGCCGCCGACCATCGCCTGACCGTTGAAGAAGATGCGTGCCATGGTTCAACTCCTGTGCCGGGAAGTACCGGGAGGTACGGGAAAGAGCCGGGAATGTGCCGGAGAACGGAAGAAGCCGTTCCGTACGACGGCGGGAGGACGGGTGAATCCGTCGCCGTACGGAACGGAGCAGGGTGGGACGGGCCGGGGCCGTCCGGGCCGGGACGGCCGGGGCTCAGCCCAGCAGGCGGAGCGCCGGGAGGGTCAGGAAGTCCACGAACTCCTCGGCCAGGGCGACCTGTTCGAAGAGCCCGGCCGCCTCGCGCCAGCGTCCGGCTCCGTAGGCCTCCTCGCCCAGCTCGGCGCGGAGTTCGGCCGACTCCCCGGCGACCAGGGCGCGGACCAGCTCCGCGGTGGCCTTCTCGCCGGTGTCGGACAGCACGACCCCGTTGTGGATCCACTGCCAGACCTGCGAGCGGGAGATCTCGGCGGTGGCGGCGTCCTCCATCATGTTGAAGATGCCGACGGCCCCGAGGCCTCGCAGCCAGGCCTCGATGTAGCGGATGCCGACCTGGACGGCGTTGTGCAGCCCCGCACGGGTGCAGGTGCCGCCGGCCCCGGCGATGTCGAGCAGTTGGGCGGCGGTCACCGGCTCGGCCGGGCCGGGGGCGTCCTTCTGGTGGGGCCGCTCGCCGAGCACCGTGTCGAAGGAGGCCCGGGCGACCGGCACCAGGTCGGGGTGGGCGACCCAGGAGCCGTCGAAGCCGTTCCCGGCTTCGCGGTCCTTGTCCGCCTTGACCTTCTCCAACGCGGCCGCGTTGACCTCGGGGTCGCGGCGGCTTGGGATGAACGCGGCCATGCCGCCGATCGCGTGGGCGCCGCGCTTGTGGCAGGTCCGCACCAGCAGCCGGGTGTAGGCGGCCATGAACGGCGAGGCCATGGTCACGCTGTTGCGGTCCGGCAGGACGTAGTGGGCGCCGGCGTCGCGGAAGTTCTTGACGATCGAGAACAGGTAGTCCCAGCGCCCGGCGTTGAGGCCGGCCGCGTGGTCGCGCAGCTCGTAGAGGATCTCGTCCATCTCGAAGGCCGCGGTGATGGTCTCGATCAGCACGGTCGCCCGGATCGTGCCGTACGGGATCCCGAGTTCGGCCTGGGCGTGGGTGAACACGTCGTTCCACAGCCGGGCTTCGAGGTGGCTCTCGGTCTTCGGCAGGTAGAAGTACGGGCCGGAGTTGGGGTCCTCGGCGCCCTTGGCCAGCAGCCGGGCGGCGTTGTGGAAGAAGTAGAGGCCGAAGTCGACGAACGCGCCGGCCACCGGGGTGCCGTCGACCAGCAGGTGGTTCTCGTCCAGGTGCCAGCCGCGCGGGCGGACCACCACGGTGGCGAGCTCGGCGGCGGGCTTGAGGGTGTAGGCCTTGCCGGCCGAGCTGGTGAAGTCGATCCGGCCCTCGAAGGCGTCGACCAGGTTGACCTGGCCGCCGATCACGTTCTCCCAGGTCGGGGAGGTGGCGTCCTCGAAGTCGGCGAGCCAGACCCGCGCCCCGGAGTTGAGCGCGTTGATGACCATCTTGCGGTCGGTCGGGCCGGTGATCTCGACCCGGCGGTCCTGGAGCGCGCGGGGCGCCTCGGCGACCTTCCAGTCCCCGGCCCGGACCTCGGCGGTCCCGGGGAGGAAGTCCAGCGTTCCGGCCGCGGCGATCTCGGCGCGGCGGGTCCTGCGCCTGGCCAGCAGCTCCTGCCGCCGTCCCTCGAAGGCGCGATGGAGGCCGGCGACGAAGGCGACCGCCTCCGGAGTGAGCACCTCCTCCGCCCGGTGGACGCGAGGACCGGCGACAGTGACGACCGGAGCGGCGGGCGAGGCGCCGACGGGCCCCTGATCTGCAGCCATGAGCAGGACACTCCTAAGACGGTTGAGCCTGACGGAGGGAACTCCGGCGGGACGTTCCCTGGGGAACCTCCGCGGGGGACTTCCCCGACCGGAACCCGCCGGGCGGCGAGTCCGATTCTGTAAGGTGGAGACTAGTTTCCGCGATACAGAATTTCAACGGTTTGTTGAAGAGGTCGCCGAGACTCCACACCTCCCCGACAGTGAAGGGACCACCGGTGGTTGCGACCCCCGACCCAGCATCGACGACAGGCGCCGAGCGCGCGGGCGGCGGCGTGCAGTCCGTCGAGCGCGCCTTCCAACTCCTGGAGGCACTGGCCGACTCCGGCGGCGTGGCCACCCTCAGCGAGCTCTCCACCAGCTCCGGCCTCCCGATGCCGACCATCCACCGGTTGGTTCGTACCCTCGTCCAGCAGGGCTATGTCCGCCAGGACACCGCGCGTCGCTACACCCTCGGCCCCCGGCTGATCCGGCTCGGCGAGACGGCCGGCCGGCTGCTCGGCAGCTGGGCCCGCCCATACCTGGCCGAACTCATGGAGGCCACCGGCGAGACCGCCAACCTGGCCGTGCTGGAGGGCGGCGAGGTGGTGTACGTCGGCCAGGTGCAGTCGCGCCGCTCGATGCGGATGTTCACCGAGGTCGGCCGCCGGGTGCAGCCGCACTGCACCGGAGTCGGCAAGGCACTGCTCGCCCAGCTGCCCGAGGACGAGGCGCGCGCCGTCCTCGGCCCCAACCCGCTGCCCGCGCACACCGAGTACACGGTCACCGACCCGCAGGAGCTGATGCGCCAGCTCGCCGAGGCGCGCGAGCGCGGTTATGTGGTCGACGACCAGGAGCAGGAGATCGGCGTCCGCTGCATCGCGCTCGCCGTTCCTGGCGCGCCGACGCCCACCGCGCTCTCCGTCTCCGGCCCCGAGGCCCGCATCCGGGCCCTGGAGGAACAGGCCGGGGCCGCCTCGCTCGTACCGGTGATGCACCAGATCGCGAGCCGGCTGGGGCAGGTCCTCGCCCCCTGACGGCCGGTCAACCCCCGTTGCCGGACGACCCGGTCGGCGCGGCCCGCGACGTCATCCGTTCGAGCGGACGACGGGCGGGTTGCCACCGGGCTCCGGCCGCGGCTCCGCCACCCTGGTCCCGACGCGGCCCGCGACGGCGCGGGCGGCCGGGACGCGAGGGCAGGGTGAGCGGGGATGCAGCAGGGGATGCGGCAGCACCGGGACGTGCGGGAGAACGCGCGGGGTGCCGATGCGCGGGGTGGCGGCGGCGTACGGCGCGACGCCGTACGCCGTGCCGGGAGGGGCCGGAGGTTCGGCGGAGCCGGGCTGGTCGCGGCCGTGGCGGCGGGATGCGCGGTGACGGTGCTGGCCACCGACCCGTCCTGGGCGCTGCGGCGGCCCGAGCCCCGGCCCGCGGTGGAGGTCGTCGAGCCGGGTATCGCCACCGCCACCACCCTGCCCGCACCGGGCACCCCGACCGCCTCCGCCCTGCCGGCACCGGCGACGCCCCAGGCCTCCACCCTGCCCGCGCCGGCCAAGCCCGGTTCGGGCACCGGGTCCGAGGCGTCGGAGGCCTCCACGCTGCCCGCGCCGGCGACCACGGGCGCGGCCGCCGCGCGGCCGTCCGACTCCGACCTGGAGGTGGTCCGACTCGACCCCGACCCGGCCGCGCCCGGCGGCACCACGACCATCCACGCCTTCGTCGGCAACGGGGGCCCGGACACCACCGCCTCCCCGTTCACGGTCGTGATCACCCTGCCCGACGGCGTCAGCCCGGAAGGACCGTACTTCCCGTCCAGCTGCCAGGTGACGGGCCACGGCCGCACCGTGCGCTGCGTGTTCGGCCCCGGGCTCCGGGACGGACGCAGCGCGACCGCCCTCGTCCCGGTCCGGCTCGACCCGGAGCTGCCGACGGGCAGGCTGAGCGGCGGCTCGGTCACGGTGCGCAGCGCGGACGACCGGAACGAGGCCAACAACCGGCAGCCGTTCGACATCACGGTGGTCCAGGCGGCTGCCGCTTCCTGAGTCCCCCGGCCCCCGCCCCGGCCCCCGCCGACCGGACGGTCGTGTCGGCGGGGGCCGTCCTGCCGGCGGCTCGGCCGCGGCCTGGTTCAGCTCTGCCCTGCTCGGCTCGGCTCGGCTCGGCCCAACGCAACTCAGCTCAGCTCAGCTCAGCTCAGCCAGGTGTTGACCTGGCTCGCCGCGTCCGGCGCCCAGGCGAGCTCCAGGTGGTTCAGGCCCGCGAGCAGCCGGGTGCCGCCGACCGTCGCGATGCCGGTGGTGTCCAGCGCGCTCGCGGTGAAGACCAGGCCGTCGCTCGGCCCGCGGCCCTCGTTGAGCACGCCCGGGATGTCCGCCGACCCGCCCGCCAGCAGGTAGGTGCGCACCGGGGCCGGAACACCCGCCTGCCGGAGCGGGGCGATCAGCGAGCCCGCGTCGATCGCCGCCTGGATGCCCTGCCCGGAGGTGTAGAAGCCCTGCCCGCCGTAGTAGGTCGTCCACCAGTCCTGTGCGGTGGTGTCCACCCCGTAGGTGCCGTCCCAGCGGGCGAGCAGCTGGCGCTGGCCCGGATAGCAGTCGTAGCCGCCGCTGGGCAGCACCCCGAGGCAGGGCTGCGCGGTGTACGTGCCGTAACAGGTCATGTAGAGGTGCGGGGACGGCGCGTTGGCGGTGCCGCCGCAGGCGGGCCACGTCGCCAGGTCGAAGTCCCAGCCGTGCGCGTACACGTAGTCGAGCCCGCCGTGCGGACCGCCCAGGGTGACCAGCCGGCGCACGTCGCCCGCGTACGCCCTCCCCCAGGAGGGCTTCACCGAGGACACGTACGCCCGGGCGGCGACCTCACCCTTGCTCCAGGCCACCACGTCGACCTGGGAGACGCCGAGCCGGGCCCGGATCAGCGCGAGGGCGTCGCCGACGGCCTGCGCCTGGAGCAGGTTGTCGCCGTGCTTGTGGGCGAAGCCGATCGCGAAGACCCGGCGGCCGGTGCCGGCCAGGTACTGGGCGAGCCCGGTGGACGGGCAGCTCGCGGCGCCGCAGGTGCCGCTCTCCCCCGGGTTCGCCCAGGCCCGGTCGGCGTTGTCGTTGGCTCCGTGGACCAGCAGGACGGGGGTGGCCTGGCTGCCCGTGTCCCAGCCCGCGGCGGAGTAGAGCAGGAACCGGGCGGAGGAGGGCCGGCCGGTGCCGAAGTACGTCCGGCGGGCACCGTCCTGGTCACCGCGGCCGTCGGAGGGGAACTGCTCGGCGCCGAATCCGGGGGTGGTGTCGAGATAGCGCTCGACCTTCGCCCAGCCGTTGCCGGGAGCGGGGAAGGTGGCTTCCAGGGTGACCGGGGCGGCGGCAGCGGCCCGGGCCGTGCCCGCCCGCGCGGTGGTGGGGGCACCGAGCAGGGCGGCGGCCAGGGTCAGGAGCACGGCGGCGAGGGCGGTGGGGACGCGCCGCGCCGGGACGGGGCGGACGGTCCGGCCGGGACGGGAGCGCCGGACGGGGCGTGTGGGGGTACGTCTCATGACGGGACGGTAGGACCGGCACGCGGCCCTGCCCATGTGCCGGTCGCACACCCGGTCCGCCGGCCGGTGGCGGACCGTACCGTGGCGAGTGCCTGACCGAGTGCACCCGGTCGGATAAATTGGAGGCCTGGCATCATCCGCAGCGCACAAGAGCGGCGAACCCGACCCGGTGCTCGCCACGACCTGACAGAGACGAGGACCCGCCCCACCATGACCGCGCCCCTGCCCGCCTTCGCCGGCCGCACCTACCTCTTCCGGGCCGACAACGGCGCGGCCTTCCGCAACACCTACTCGGCCGACGGCACGCGGCTGCGCTGGGAGGGCCTCGGCGAGTCCGCGGGCCAGTGGGAGGACGTGCGGCTGCACGTCGCCGAGGTCGCGCCGGGGATCTACTTCGTCAGCTGGACGGAGCAGAGCGGGATCACCGTCAGCCACGTGATGGACCTCGGCAAGCTGACGGTACGGGCCTTCTGGACCTTCGAGGGCGAGGGCGGCCGGGTCGGCGAGCTCCACACCGGCACGCTGGAGCAGGTGGCCTGAGCGGCGGGGCTCCCGAACGGCCGAACCCCCGGGCCTCGGCTCCGGGGGTTCGATCGGTTCGCGGGTCCGGCCCGGTCGGCAGTCGGTTCGCGCGTCCGGTCGGTTCGCGCGTCCGGCCTGTCCGCGCGTCCGGTCTGTCCGCGGTCGAGCCGGGTCGCGGGTCGAGCCGGGTCGCGGGTCGAGCCGGGGCCGGGTCGGCTTCGGGCCTCCGCGTCGACCGGTCGGGGTCACGCGGACTGGTTCGGCACCTTGAGGTGCTGGGACAGCCACTCCAGCGAGGAGGGCAGCAGGGCGCTCCAGGTCTCGAAGTTGTGGCCGCCGTTCTCCAGCATGCTGTACGAGACCTTCATCGGGCTCTGCACCGAATCGACGAAGGCCTCGGTCTCCGGGCGGTAGTTGCCGTCGCCCTTCTTGGTGCCGGCGAGCAGCACGGACACCTTCGGCTGCGGCAGGTTCTTCAGCCGCCACAGCAGGTTGGCCTCGTCGCGCCGCTGCTTGCTGCCGCCGAAGAGGTCGCCCGTGGTCGGGTCGTCGGCGGCGTCGTAGTAGGCGGAGAGGGCGACGGCGGTCGGAAAGACGTCCGGGTGGCGCATGGCCAGCTTGAGCGCGCAGTAGCCGCCGGTCGAGTTGCCCATGAACGCCCAGGCCTGCGGGTCCGAGGAGACCCGGTAGCTGGCCTGGATCGCCGAGGGCACGTCCCTGGTGAAGTAGGTGTCGGACTGCGGGCCGTTCGGGACGTCCTCGCACTCCGTGTCCTGCGGCAGCGCGGGCGAGGGACGCACCAGGACCATGACGGTCGGCTGCATCCTCCCCTCCTGCAGCAGCTTGAGCGCGGCGCCGGGGTAGTTGAAGCGGGTGATCAGGTTCTCGGCGATTCCTGGGAATCCGGTGCTGACGATCACGGCCGGGAACTGCTTCTGGGCGTACTCCGGCTGGAAGTACTGCGGGGGCAGGTAGACGTAGCCCTCGGTGGACAGCCGGCTGACCGCACCGTCGATCCGGACCTTGCGGATCTCGCCGGACTGGGCGGGCTCGCGGCCCATCGCGCCACCGCCCTTGACCGAGGCCTGGCCCATCGTCTCGACCATCAGCCGGCCCGAGGCGTCCGCCTTGTTGTGGATGACCACCGGTCCGGTGTCGCCGGTGCCCAGCAGGTCGTCCCAACTGCTGTAGAAGGCGAAGTAGTTGTTCGCGACCAGGCCGAGTGCGGCGAGCACCGCGAGCTGGGTGGCGAGTAGCGCGCCGATCCGGCCGAGCACCGACTGCCAGGTCCTCTTCGCGAGTCTGGGCCACAACCAGACCGTGCCGACCATCATCACGACCGCTATCAGTGCGGTCAGCGCCAGCACCTTGTGGCTCGTCAGACCCATGTCCTACTTGCTCCCACGCCTCGAACTCCAGACCCCTCCGCTGGGGACATCCGAGGAGGTCACCCCGGTTCCCCCGCCGGGGCGCGAGGACCAACCCTAACGCCGGCTGGGAGAAAGCCGACCGTGGCTGGGAGATCACGGGGAGCAGGGAGGGTGGGTGACAACGTTCAGATAACAGATTTCGAAAGTTGTCAGCTGACATCTGTCGGCTGACATCCGAAATCCGTCGGCCGTCGGCTGCGCGCTGTCGGCTGTCCGCTGTCCGCTGTCCGCTGTCCGCTGTCGATGGTCCGCCGGCGCGGGGGCGGGCTCAGCCCACCCGGCCCCAGAGCCCCAGCCCCGCCGTGAGCTCGCGCATGCAGCGCGCGCCGAGGTCCTGCGGGGAGCCCGGACCGGCGAGGGGGGCCTCGGAGGAGGCCCACTGCTCCAGCGCCACCCGGATCGCCGCCGTCGCCGCGGCGGCCGCCAGCCGGATCTCCAGCGGGTCCGTGCCCTCCGGGCAGCGTTCGACGAGCGCGGCCCGCAGCCGCTCCTCCGAGTCGGCGTGGACGCGCTGCCAGGTGGCGTTCAGCTTCGGGTCCCGCAGCAGGCCGCGGGCCCACCGCATCATCTCGGCCCGCGCCTCGTCGGCCGGGGTCAGCGACGCGACCGCCGCACGCTCCAGCGCCTCGCGCAGCGGAAGGCCGACGGGGCTCGCCACGAACAGCTCCACCCACTCCTGCCCACCCGCGGCGAGCAGCGGGGCGACGGCGTCCTCCTTGACGGAGAAGTACCGGTAGAAGGTGCGCAACGAGATACCCGCGGCGAGGGCGATCTCCTCCGCGGTGGTCGCTTCCGCTCCCCGCTCGGCGAAGAGCGCGGCGGCGGCGCGGGCGATCTCCAGCCGGGTGGCCTCACGGCGGCGCTGGGTCAGGGTCGGGCGTCCGGTCACGGGGTCAGCCTACGCGGACCGACGCCAGGATGGCATGAAAGGACGAATAGACACGAAGAGACATGTTGGCACGATGTGCCACTTAGGCGTACCGTGCCCTTGTAGCCGAGAGGGCACGAACGAACGGAGTACCACCATGGAGCGCTTCAGCGGACGGAACGTCCTGATCACCGGCGGCGGCTCGGGCATCGGCCAGGCCACCGTGCACCGGATCCTCGCCGAGGGCGGGAAGGTCGTCGCCGTCGACGTCAACGAGGACGGCCTGAAGAAGACCCTGGACCGCGCCACCGCCGAGGGCACCGCAGACCGGCTGACCATCCGGGTGCTGGACATCTCCGACGAGGCGGCCGTCGTCGCGGGCGTCGCCGAGGCGATCGCAGGCCTGGGCGGCGGCCTGGACGCGCTGGTCAACGCGGCCGGCATCCTCCGCTCCTCGCACACCCACGAGACCAGCCTGGAGTTCTGGAACAAGCTGCTCGCGGTGAACCTGACCGGCACCTTCCTGATGACCCGTGAGGCGCTTCCCGCGCTGCTCGCGGGCGGCAAGGGCGTGGTGGTCAACTTCAGCTCCACCTCCGCGAGCTTCGCCCACCCCTACATGGCCGCGTACGCCGCGACCAAGGGCGGCATCCAGTCCTTCACCCACGCCATCGCCTCGGAGTACTCGAAGCAGGGCCTGCGCGCCGTCTGCGTCGCGCCGGGCAGCATCGACAGCGGCATGACCCACGACCCGGGCCTGCCCGCCGACGCCGACTTCAGCCTGCTGGCCAAGCTGTCGCCCGCCCTCGGCCAGGGCTTCGCCGGCCCGGAGACGGTGGCCGGCGTGATCGCCATGCTCGCCTCCGACGACGGCGCCTTCGTCACCGGCACCGAGCTCCGGATCGACGGCGGCACCCACATGTGACCGTCGCCCGCCCCGTCGAGCCCTGGGTCCGACGGGGCGGCGGGGCGGCGGGGCGGCGGGGCGGCGGGCCCGACGGGTGTCACCCCAGGGGCTTCGCCAGCAGGAGTTCCCGGGTGACCCCGTCGGAGAGCAGGTCGCCGGACTCCCGGAGCGGGGTGAAGCCGTGGCGGTGGTAGAGGGTGAGCGCCGCGCGGTTGCCGGGGAGCACGGCGAGGCGCAGCGTGGTCCCGCCGGTGGCCCGGGCCCAGCGTTCGACCTCCTCGACGAGCCGGTCCGCGACGCCCCGGCCACGCGCCCGCGGGGCGACCCAGAGCGAGCGCAACTCCCGTACGCCGTCCGGCGATCCGGGCAGGCCGCCGACCAGCCCGACCGGGTCCCCGTCCAGAAGGGCCGCGACGTGGTGGGCACCGGGGAGGCCGAGCCGCTCGCGCCAGCGGGCCTCGCCACCCCGGGGCCAATCGGCGAGGCCCGTCTTGAAGGCCTCCGGCGCATCGGTCAGGGCGGCGAGGCGGAGGTCCCGCCAGAGCGGCCAGTCGGCGGCCGTGAGGGTCCGGAGCGTCAGTGTCGCCATGTCCGGCACCGTAGCCGAGATCCGAGATCCGAGATCCGAGATCCGACGGCCGTCGGTCCTGTTCGGCCCCGGCACCGCGACGGAGGAACTCCCCACCCAGCCTTGCGCCGTGAGCGTCGAGTCGTGCGGCCACGAGACCGGCGACCGGATCACGGCCGCACTCGGCAGCCATCGTCGTGGACGTCCGACCGCAGGGGTCCGCCGGCCTCGGATCGGCTCCGCGATCCCGAGGTGGCACCCCCGCAACGCGCCATCGCCCTCGACTCTCATGGCATGTGCCGACAGGGCCATGCCCTCGACGACCACGGCGGGGCCGGCCCAGACGTCGGGGCCGGCCCCGACATCGAGCAGCCGCGCCGCCGCGTCCCCGTCTTCACGGTGTCGGCGGGGAAACGCAGTTGAGGCCGGAAGCCCCGCTGGCGGCAAACGAGGCCTGGTGTGCGCGGGAAGTCGGTCGGGCCGACTTCCCGCGCATCGCTGGTGCCACGAGCCGAGCAGGAGTGAACGCGCCCGGCGGGCAGGGCGCCGGCCCGGGGTGACCGCAGCACCGGAGGTCGGAGAACACTCCGGGCTGCCCGACCGCACCCTTCTGCGACTGGCTTCAGGGCGTGCGCCAGTCGGTGGCGAAGGCGGCGGCCGGGTTGGTGGTGAGGAGCAGTTCCGGCAGTTCGGGGCCATAGGTGTGGGCGAGGCGCGGAGCGAGCTCGGTGAGCAGGCGGACCGGGCCGCCGGCCGCGCGGGCGGTCCGGGTCGTGGTGTCCGCGCCGAGCAGCAGCTGAGTGGCGTGGCCCGCCTCGACCAGGTCGGCGATCATCTCGTAGGCCTGGTGGTCGCCGGGGTGGCCGGGCCGGGAGGGGCTGTCCAGGGCGAGACGCACGCCTTCGGCGGCCAGGGCGCGGTGCAGTGCGCGGTCGGGCAGCCGGGTGAGGTGGCCGAGGATGATCCGGTCGGGCGCGACCCCGTGGTGATCGCGCAGCCGGCGCAGGACGCGGTCCGGCGAGCCGTCGGCTTCCAGATGGACGGCGATCGGGGCGCCGGTGGCGTGGTGGGCCTCGGCGGCCGCAGCCATTGTCCACCAGGCGTGCCGGCCGGCGGGCCCCGCGTCGTCCGCGATCTTGATCAGCCCGGCCCGGACCCCTTCCGGCGCACCGTGCAGGCCGGTGGTGAGGTCGGCGACGAAGCGTTCCGCGAGGTCGGTGTTCGGGCCGGGGTGCTCGGCCGTCCCGGCGGCGGGTTCGGGGGAACCTGGGAGGCCTGGGACGTCGGGGAGGTCGGGGAGGTCGGGGAGGTCGGGGAAGAAGCCCGGCGCGTAGTGGACCGCCTGGTGCGCGCCGGTGGCGGCGACGATGTTCACGCCGGTCGTCCGGGAGAGCCCCGCGAGGGATTCCGCGCCCCGGCCCATACCGAGCGGGGTCCACTGGACGAAGGTGCGGCCACCGGCGGCGGCGTAGGCGCGCAGGACGTCCTCGGCGGCGGCCGAGTCATCCAGCTCCTGACCGGGGAGCAGCGGGCTGCGGATGAAGAGGTGGTCGTGGGAGTCGGTGACGCCGAGGTCGGCGGGGTCCAGGTCGCCGAGGACGGTGCGGACGGTGCGGCTCATGCCTCGGGCTCCTCGACGGCGGCAGGGCCGGTGGTCCCGGCAGCACCGCTGCTCTCCGCGCCCTCCGCGCCCTCGGCGCCCTCGGCGAAGGTGGCGGTGGCGACGCGCAGGCCGGCCAGGGCCTTGGGGAGGCCGATGTACGGGGCGAGGTGGACGAGGACCTCGGTGATCTCCGACTCGGTCAGGCCGATCCGTCGGCTGTACCGGACGTGGTCCGCGAGTTGGGGCTCGACGCCGCCGAGGGCGGTGAGGGCGGCCAGGTTGGCGATCTGGCGGTCGCGCAGGGCGAGGCCGGGGCGCTGGTAGGTGCCACCGAAGAGGCTGGTGACGATCCAGTCGGGGAAGCCGGGGGCCAGGGCGTCCAGGCCGCCGAGGGCGGAGGCGGCCTCCGGCCCCGCCAGGTCGGCGAGCAGGGCGTGGCCGGCCGCGCGGTCGAGTGGGGCCTCGGTGAGCGCGGCGCCGGCGGGAGCGGCCGCGGGCGAGGTCGGGCCGGGGGGTGTCGGAGCGGGGGACATCGAGGTGGGGGACATCGGGGAGGTGGGGCCTTTCACCAGTGGCGGCCGGCGGGCAGCCGGTCGAGTTCGGGGCGGGACAGGTGCAGCACCTGGTAGCGGACACCGGACGCGTCCTCGGGGGCCTGGCCGTGCCAGAGTGCGAAGCGGAGCAGTTCCCAGCGGCTCGGGTCGACGGCCACGGCCGCGGTGTGCAGGGCCGGGTGCGCGGGCAGGTCGGCGAGCGCCCGCTCGACGGCCTCGGCCGGGTCGGAGGCTTCCGGCAGCCGTACGATCTCGCGGGTGGCGGTGGTCGGCGACCCGACCGTCTCCCCCGCCGCTGCCGCCCTTCCCGCCTCGCCGTGGACCAGGCCCGCACCGAGCCAGTGCCGGACGGCAGGGCGGCCGAAGTCGGCGCTCAGCCCTCGGAACCCCGGCCCCCAGAGGAAGCCGTTCATGCCCTCGACGGTGCGCCAGAGGTAGAACGGCGCGTACTGGTTGACGGGCGAGTCCTGTCGTCCGCGCTCGCGGACCAGGTAGGCCTTGAGGCCGAGGCCCGGGTGGGCGTCGAGCAGGTGGCCCTTGTCGGCGACCCGCTTGCGGATGACGCCCGTGTCGTAGTCGGCGGGGAGGGTGATCTCGTACTGCATGGCGTGCACGGTGGGACTCCTGGGGGGACGACGGGGGCCCGGCGGGCGGGCTTCTGGCTTGCAGGACCCGGCCCGCAAGCCCTGGCCTGCGAGCTCTTGCGGGTCGGCGCGGCGCGTCAGGCCCTGCGGTGAGCCGCGAGCAGGCCGAGCGCGCCGCGGACGGCCTGCTCGAACGGCTCGGCGCTGTCGGCGGCGCGGGCCAGGACGTAGCCGCCCTGGACGACGGCGACCACGACGGCGGCGGTGTCGGCCGGGTCGACCCCGGGGTCGAACTCGCCGGCCGTCCGGCCCTCGGCGACCAGTCCGGCGATCCGTCCGCGCAGCCAGTCGAAGGTCTCCTGGACGGGCGTGCGCAGGAGCGGGTCGGCGGCCACCTCCGGGTCCTGGGCCATCCGGCCGATCGGGCAACCGCGCAGCACGTCGCGGTCGCGGAGGAGGTAGGCGGCGATCCGGTCGTAGGCGGTGCCGGGGGCGGCGAGATCGGCCTCGGCGACGCCCCGAAGCTGCTCGGCGCTGCGGCGCAGGGCGGCGGCCGCGAGGTCGGGCTTGCCCGTGAAGTGGTGGTACATGCTGCCCTGGCCGACTCCGGAGCGCTGCTGGACGGCCTTGGGGCTGGTGCCGACGTAGCCCCGCTCCCAGAGGAGGGCCTGGGTGCTCTCGATGAGGCGGTCCTGGGTGCTCATGCGGATCACTGTACATACCAGTAGGTACAGAACGCCAGCGCGAACCCCGTCCGGACCTCCCGGCCCCCGGGGCCCCCGGGCACCCCGAGGTCGCACCGCCGGGACGCCGACGATCGAGGGCCGTGCGCCGCCCCCCGGCGGCCACGGCCCCTCGACCGTTCGTCATCCCCCGCCCCGCCGAACGGCATTCCGGCGCACCCGGTGGCGCGCGTCACGTCACGGAAGGTCGTCGGCCCCGCACCACGTACGGGGCGCACGGCGCATTGCGCGGGCGGACGGACCCGGTCCGCTACGGCAGCGCGCGACGGACCTCCGGCGCCACCTCGCCGGCGAACAGCTCCAGCTGCTCGCGCTGCGCCCCCTCGGCGAGCGCGTCCACCCCGATGCCGACCACCTCGTTGCCGAAGGCCTCGTGGTAGCGGTGGATCTTCTCGATCACCTGCTGCGGGCTGCCGACCAGTGCCGAACCGCGCTCCAGCGCGTCCTCCAGCGACGCGAACGGCGACTGGTTGTGCCGACCGGCGGCTGAGGCGAACAGCGCGTTCCAGTACGGGCGGAAGCCCTCGACGGCGTCCTGCGAGCGCTTGGCGATGAACAGCCCGCCGAAGCTCGCCCCCACCCTGGCCAGCTCCGGGTCGCGCCCGTAGTGCACCCAGCGCTCGCGGTAGTGCTCCACCAGGGCCCGGTACTTCTCCAGGGGATGGAAGGAGTTGGCGGAGAAGAGCGGGTCGCCGTGACGGGCGGCGAGGTCGGTGGAACGGGTACTGGTCGCGCTGCCGTGCCACACCGGGATCGGATCCTGGAGGGGGCGCGGCGAGACGGTGGCGTCCTTGAGCGGCGGTCGGGTCGAGCCCTCCCAGGTCACCTTCTCCTCGCGCCAGAGCCTGCGCAGCAGCGCGTAGTTCTCGGCGAGCGCCTCCCACTGGCGCTCCTCGGGAAGGCCGAACAGCCCGAAGTGACGCGGGTCGTTGCCCTTGCCGACGATCAACTCCAGCCGCCCACCTGAGAGTTGGTCGAGCATCGCGTAGTCCTCGGCGACCCGGACCGGGTCGAGGACGCTGAGCACCGTGACCGTCGTGAACAGCCGGATGGTGGAGGTGCGGGCGGCGATGGCGCTGAGCAGCAGGGGCGGCGCCGGGGACAGGAACGGCTCGCCGTGCCGCTCCCCCACTCCGTAGCCGTCGTAGCCGAGCTGCTCGGCCAGCACCGCCTGGTCGATGACGTTGCGCAGCTTCTGCTGCGGGGTGCGCAGGACGCCGGTGACCGGGTCGGGGGCGTTGGCGACGAGGGACGAGACGGTGAACCGCACGGCGGTCTCCTTGGGCTCTCGGGTCGGGGTCGGGTAGCGCTCGGGTCGGGCTCTGGATGTGCTCGGGTCGGGCTCTGGATGTGCTCGGTTCGGGCCCCGGGATGATCGGTGCGCCGGTGGGGCCCGGCGAGCAGCGCGGATCGCGGGGAACCGGGACGCCGACGGGCGACGCGCCCTCACGGACGGTGGGCGGGCGGCCCGGACGGCTCCGGCGGATCGGCCGACGCGACGCGGCGGGGCGCGGGTGGCGTCAGCGCTCGGTGTCAGCGGCCGGCGCCGCGGTGGCGGCGACAACAACAGCGGGCTGCGGCGGCTGTCACGGTCCGGACTGCCATCTCGCCTCCCCGCCGACTCGCACGCACACGATGCCCCGCGAGCATAGGCACCGGCCGGGAACGGGGGCAAGGGCTTGATCCGCCGCGACCGGCTGGCAGGATGTCCGGCATGAGCTACCTCGCCTCGGATGACCGCTATGACTCGATGACCTATCGGAAGGCCGGCCACAGCGGCGTCCAGCTGCCCGCCGTCTCGCTCGGGCTCTGGCACAACTTCGGTGACGCCCAGCCGCTGGAGGTGCAGCGGGCGGTGCTGCGCCGGGCCTTCGACCGGGGCGTCACCCACTTCGACCTGGCGAACAACTACGGCCCGCCGTACGGCAGCGCCGAGCGCAACTTCGGCCACCTGTTCGCCCAGGACTTCCGGCCGTACCGGGACGAGCTGTTCATCGCCACCAAGGCCGGCTGGGACATGTGGCCCGGCCCGTACGGCAACGGCGGCAGCCGCAAGTACCTGCTGGCCAGCCTCGACCAGTCGCTGGACCGGATGGGCCTGGACTACGTCGACGTCTTCTACTCGCACCGGTACGACCCGGACACCCCGATCGAGGAGACGATGGGGGCGCTCGACAGCGCGGTGCGCTCGGGCAGGGCCCTGTACGCGGCGATCTCCAACTACCCGGCGGAGCAGCACCGGGAGGCGGTGGCGATCCTGCGCGAGCTGGGGACGCCGGTGCTGATGAACCAGTCCGCGTACTCGATCCTCAACCGGTACGTGGAGGACGAAGGCGTGCTGGACGCGGTGGGCGACACCCGGACCGGCCTGATCGCCTACTCGCCGCTGGCCCAGGGGCTGCTGACCGACCGCTACCTGACCGGGGAGGTCCCGGCGGGCTCGCGGATGTCGGTCGGGAGGTTCCTCACCGAGGAGGCGCTCACCGGGCCGAAGCTGGAGCAGCTGCGGGCGCTGGCCAAGGTCGCCGAGGGGCGCGGTCAGACGCTGGCGCAGCTGGCGCTGTGCTGGGTACTGCGGGACCCGCGGGTGGTCTCGGTGATCATCGGCGCGAGCAGCGTGGCCCAGCTGGACCAGAACCTCGACGCGCTGGCGGGCGGCCCGCTGACGGCCGAGGAGCTGGCGGAGATCGACCGCTTGAGCCGCTGAGCCCAGCGGGGGGCGGTGCGGGAGACGGCACGGTCCGGCGAAGGTCGGGTGACGGCTGACAGCCTGCCGCGAACAGATGACAGCTGACAGATTTCAAAATCTGTCAGCTGTCATCTGTCGTCCGTTACTTGTCATCCGTCACGCGTCATGCGCCGTGCGCCGCGCGCCATCACTCCCCCGTCAACGTCGGCCGCTTGACGCCCAGAGCGGGAAGGATCGTTTCTGCAACGCGGTGCGCCTCCTCCAGCAGTGGGTTGCCCGAAAGGATGAAGGTGTCGACGCCCAGCGCCTCGAACTCCTGCAGGCGCTCGATCACCTGCGCTGTCGAGCCGACCACCGCCGTGCCGGGCCCAGGGCGGAACAGGCTCATCCCCGGCCAGAGGTTGGGATAGGCCTCCAGCTCCCGGGCCCGAGCCGGCACCTTGCCGCCGTGCTGGCGGAACTGCCGCTGCCAGCCGACCCCGTCCTCGCCCTTCGCCCCGCCCAGCTGGCGCGCGTAGGTGGCCTCGCTGGTGACGTCCAGCAGCCGGTCGGCGGCCGCCCAGGCCTCGGCCTCGGTGTCACGGACGATCAGGTGCAGCCGTAGCCCGATCCGCAGCGTCCGGCCGTGGGCGGCGGCGCGCTCGCGAACCAGGTCCAGCTTCTCCCTGAGCAGGTGCGGGGGCTCGCCCCAGGTCAGGTAGACGTCCACGTGTTCGGCGGCCATCTCGATGCCTGCCGCCGAACTGCCGCCGAACCAGAGCGGAATGCCGCCCGGCTGCACCGGAGCCAGCTCGCGCAGGCTCGCGCCCGCGTTCTTCAGCTCGTAGAACTCGCCCTTGTGGTCGAAGACTTCGCCCGCCGTGAGGCGCTTGACGATCGACCAGTACTCGCCGCTGAGCCGGTAGCGGTCGTCGTGCTCGACGTCCAGGCCGTACTCCCGCAGCTGGGCGGTCGAGCCGTTGACCACGTTGAAGCGCAACCGACCGCCGTGCAGCCGGTCGAAGCTGAGCGCCATCTTGGCCAGCAGGGTGGGCGAGACCAACCCGGGGTGGACGGCCAGCAGCGGCTTGAAGGCCGGGGTGGTGGCGGCCGCGAGTGCGCTGCCGAGCGTCCAGACGTCGTACAGGTCGGTCGCGAGGAGGGCGCCGGTGTAGCCCAACCGTTCGACGCTGCCCGCCAGTTCCTGGAGGTAGCGGAGGTCCACCGGCCGGCGTCCGGCCGGCTCCCAGGGGTAGTGGCCCTCGCGCGGGATGATGTACCAGAGGACTTCGGACGCCACCGGTCAGACCGCCTTCGCGAGCGCGGCGGCCACCGGGGCCTCCAGTGCGGGGAGGTGGGCGTCGGCGACGTTCAGCGCCCGGTCGATGAAGCCCGCGCCGTGGAAGATGTCCGCGGCCTCCTGCTGCTCGGCGACGAACCCGGCGGTGGCGGGCTCCAGACGCCAGGGCAGTGCGACCAGCGCGGACCGCCAGTCGGCGGCCGTGCCGCCCAGTTCCTCGGCGGCGATCGCGGCGGCCTCGGCCGGGTTGGCGGCGGCCCAGGCGTCCGCCCGGCACAGTGCGGCCGCGATCGCGGCGACCACCTCGGGGCGGTCGGTGGCGAAGTCCCGACGGGTGAAGAACACCGAGCGGTCGGTGATGACGTCGCCGGTGCGGATCAGCTCGCGGAACTCTCCGCTTCGGCGGGCCGCGGCGAGTTCGGCGCCCTGCGCGATCCAGCCGGCGATCTCGCCGTCGCGCAGCCGTCGGGCCGGGTCCTCGCCGGCCGCCGGGCGCGCCGGGGTGACGTCGTCGCCGTACGAAAGTCCCTGTGCGTGCAGGGCCTTGGCGAGCAGGTGGGTCTGCCAGGAGCCCACGGCGAGGACGACGGTGGTGCCCTTGAGGTCCGCGACCGTCCGCACCGGACCGGAGTCCGCCACCAGCAGGGCGCCGTGGTCCGGGCGGGGGGCCGAGACCGCCGCGTAGACCAGGTCGTGGCCGGCCGCCTGGGCGGTGATCGGCGGGGTGGAGCCGGTGCCGCCGAAGTCGATGACGCCCTCGGCGAGCAGTTCGCCGGTGCGGGTGCCGTCCGCGTAGTGGTGGAAGGCGCCGGTCTCGCCGAGCGGGGCCAGTTCCTCGTCCAGGTAGGGGAGTCGGGCGAGGTAGTAGAGCGAGGGGTTGCTGGCGTGGACGCCGAGCGTGACGGTCATCTGGTCAACTCCGGTGGTGCGGACTCGGTTTGTCAGAAGTCGGGGGAAGTCGGGGATGTCGGCGGGGATCGGGGAAGTCGGCGGGGATCGGGGAGATCGGGAGAACCGCGGGTGGCCCCTGAGGGATCAGGGTGGATCCGGGGCGGATCCGGGTGGATCGCCGGTGTCAGTGGACACCGAGGTCGGCGAGCAGCCGGCGCCGCAGCTCGGCGAAGGCCGGATCGGCGGGATCACGCGGGCGCTCGACGGTGACGGCCTCGTCGCGGGCGAGCAGGCCCTCGCGCAGCACCACGACCCGGTCGGCGAGCCGTACGGCCTCGTCGACGTCGTGGGTGACCAGCAGGACCGCCGGGCGGTGGCGGCGCACCAGATCACCGACGAGGTCCTGCATGCGCAGCCGGGTGAGCGCGTCCAGGGCGGCGAACGGCTCGTCGAGCAGCAGGAGTTGAGGCTCCCGGACGAGCGCCCGGGCGAGCGCGACGCGCTGCGCCTCGCCGCCCGAGAGGGTGGACGGCCACGCCTCGGCGTGCCGCTCCAGGCCGACCTCGGCCAGCGCCTTCAGCCCGGTCTCCCGGGTGGCGGCGCCGCGCGGAAGGCCGACCGTGACGTTGGCCAGCACCCGTTTGGACGGCACCAGTCGGGGCTCCTGGAACACCACGGTGCGGACCGGCGGAACGAGCACGGTGCCCTCGTCCGCCTGGTCGAGCGCCCCGAGGATGCGCAGCAGCGTGGTCTTGCCGGTTCCGCTGGCGCCCAGCAGGGCGACGAACTCGCCGCGGGCGATGGAGAGGTCGACCCCGTCGAGCACCGCCCGGGTGCCGAACACCCGGCGCAGGCCGCGCAGGTGGACGGCCGGGGCCGCCCCCTCGGACGTTCGGACGGAACCGGGCGGAGCGGGCGAGACAGCCGGCGGCAGCAGGACGGAGGCGGAGGTGGACGAGGAGACGGAGGCGGAGGTGTCGGCGGTCATCGGGCCGCTCCCTGGACGGCCTGGCGCCACGGCATCAGCACGCGTTCCAGGACTCGGACGATGCCGTCGGCGGCGAGGCCGAGCAGCCCGTAGATCAGGATGCAGACGGCGAGCACGTCGGTACGCGAGTAGTTCTGCGCCTGGGCCATCAAGTACCCGATGCCCTCGGTGGAGTTGATCTCCTCGGCGGCGATCAGTGCGATCACGCTGAGCGTCATCGACAGGCGCAGCCCGGACAGCAGCGAGGGCAGCGCACCGGGCAGCACGACCGTGCGCACGATCGCCCAACGGCCCAGGCCGAAGCTGCGCATCGCCTCGACCAGCTTGCGGTCGGTGCTGCGGACCCCACCCGAGGCCGACACGTACATCGGGAAGCTGGTGGCGACCCCGATCAGGGCCACCTTCGCGGTCTCCGTGATGCCGAACCACACCATGAACAGCGGGACGAGGGCCAGGAAGGGGACCGTCCGCAGGATCTGGATCGCGGAGTCGAGCAACTCCTCGCCGAGACGGGTGAATCCGGTGACCACGCCGAGCACCAAGCCGGTGGTCGCGCCGAAGAACAGGCCGAGTCCGGCGCGGGTGAGGGAGACGGACAGGGCCTCGGTCAGCTGGCCGTTGCCCCACAACTCCCCCACGGCCTGGGCGACCTGGGCCGGTGAGGCGAGCACGTCCTGGGTCAGCGCACCGGTGGCGGACGCGAGCGCCCAGCCGCCGAGCAGGGCGAGCGGACCGACGGTGCGCAGGGTCACGGCGAGTGCGCGGGGTCGGGGGCGGAGCCGGCGGGCCTGCGGGGGGACCAGGCCGGCCGTCAGCGCCGCCCGGGTGTCGTCGGGCGCGGATCGCGCGACGGCGGCGGTCATTTGGTGCCCTCCCTGAGCCCGTCGACGTCGATCAGGAAGGGCTTGACGTCCACGAGCTGCTTGGTGACCTTCTGGTCGGCGAAGAACTGGGCGACCGTTCCGAAGCGTGCGACGTCAGCGTCGGAGATGGCGGCGGCCGGGGTGCCCTGCCGGCTGACGTTCACCGCGACGTCCTTCTCCGCGGGGGTGACGGCGGTCGGTCCGGCGTCGGTGAACACGTTGAGGTAGCCGGCGGGGTCGGCCTTCTCCTTCTCTCCGTTCTCCCGGAGGTAGGCGTAGAAGGCCTTGACCACCTCGGGGTGCTTGTCGGCGAAGCCGTTGCGCACCGCCCAGACCGCGTAGTTGTCGGAGCCGACCTCCTGGCCGTTGACCAGGAAGTGCGCGCCGGCGTTGGCGATGGCGGGCGTCGAGAAGGTGTTCCAGGTCGCCCAGGCGTCCACCTGGCCGGAGTTGAAGACCCCGGAGGTCTGGTCGGCCCGCAGGTAGACCCGCTCGACCTTCTCCGCCGGGATGCCGTTCTTCGCCAGCGCCTTGAGCAGCAGGTACTCGCTGGTGCCGCCCTGGGAGACGGCGACCTTCCGGCCGATCAGGTCCTGGACGGACTTGACGGGCGAGTCGTTCTTCACCAGGATCCCCTCGCCGACGCCGTCCGGCGCCGTCTGGGCGAACAGCTTGAAGCCGGGCTTCTGGGCGAGCGCCGCGACGGCCGAGGTGATCGAGCCCTGGGCCACGTCCAGTTGGTCGGCGGAGAGGGCCTGGGCGGCGGGGGCGAAGGGGCCGGCGCTGCCGGTCCAGGCGGCCTTGGCGTGGACGGCGGCCAGGGCCCGGTCGAGCGAACCGTCCTTCTTGCCGCGGGCGAGGAAGCCGTTGTTGCCGGGGTCGGGCAGGCGGAGCACCACGTCGGCCTTGCCGCCCGCTCCTCCGGAGGAGGCCTTGGCCCCGTCGGCGGACGAGCCGCAGGCGGCCAGAGCGGTGGAGGCGAGCAGTAGGGCGGCGACAAGAACGGGGCGAGGTGTCTTCACAGGGGTCTTCAGGACGGTCTTCACGGGGCCTCCAAGTGGGTGACAGATGACAGCCGACAGCTGACAACTTTCGAAATCTGTTAGCTGAACGCTGTTACCTGAAGTCTGTGATCCGACCGCCGCCGACGCCCTCACCCGCGCCGCCGACTCCCGCGCCCGCACCGCCGCCTTCACCCGCGCGCCGCTCGCGCAGCAGTTCGCGGGCGGCGCGGAGCGGCTCCGGGTCGACCCACGTCCGCACGTCCACCGGTCCGGCGAGGAAGCCCTGCTCTCCGAGGAATCGTTCCTGCAGCGCCAGCAGCTCCAGCCGCTCCGCCGACAGGTCCAGGTGAAGGGTCCGGTGACTGCCCGGCGCATAGGCCCCGGCGACCCCCTCGGCGCCGGCCCCGGTCTCGGCCCGCAGGATCCGAGCCACCTCCTCCGGACGCTCCGCCGCCCAGTCGGCGGCCTCCAGCAGCACGACGAGGAAGCGGGCGACCAGCTCGGGCCGCTCGTCCAGCAGCCGCTGGTGGACGGTGATCGGCCGGGGTGTGCCGTTGTTGACCCGGGCCCGGCGGTCCGGCGCCGCGTCCAGGTCCACCGCCACCTCCGCACCGATCCGGCGGGCCGCCTCCACGGCGAGCGCCCCCTTCACGTACACCGCGTCCACCGTGCCGTCCCGCAGGGCGGACAGCTCGGCGGACCACTGCCCGCCGCCCGGGACGCCGGGAACGTCCACCAGCTCGGCGTCGGCCAGGGTGAGGCCCGCGAGCCCGAGAGCGCCCCGGAAGCCCGCCAGCGCCATCGCCCGCCAGAAGTCGATGCCGATGCCATGGCGTGGCACCGCCAGCCGCAGCCCGCGCAGCTGCCCGGGTTCGCTGATGCCGCTGCCCGCCCGCACCAGCACCACCTGGCGTTCCTCGATCCAGGTGAGACCGATCAGCCTGGTCTCCTCACCGCGCGAACGGGCCCACAGGGCGGGGACGTTGCCGCCCTCCCGGAACAGGCCGGTCAGCGCGTGGGTGAAGTGGTGGTCGACGGCAACCTCCGGCGGTGCGTCCTGCAGGGAGCGGACGGCGATGCCGTCGGCGGCGAACTCCCGGGCGAGCCAGCCCTGGTCGGCGGCGATCCCGGTCGCGGTCGGCACCGGGCAGCGGGTGAACCAGAGGGTGTCGCGCAGCGAGGAGGGGTTCTGGGTGTGACTGGACAACGGAGTTGGTCCTCCACGGAGGCTCCGGCGACGGCCGGAGGAGTTCGGGATCGGTTACCGCACGATGGCCCATGAGGCCTGGTGCACAAGGGAGTTGTGCACCACGATGCAGAAGGGGGCAGGCTGGCGCCGGGGCGTCGGTCAGCGACGACACGCACGGGAGGGGAGACACCGGTGGGTCGTCACGGCGCTTCTCCTTCCGCGGGGTCGGGGGCTGGCACCGGCCGGTCCGAGTGGCCGTCGGTGCGATGCGAGGAGCGTTCCACGGCAGGCGAGCCGGAAGCAAGCCTTTGCCACATGGTGGGATCGGTTGTTCATCAACGCCATTCCATTGCAACGTCGTCGAAACAAACCCGCAGCTCCGGCTGCCCTACGCTGAGACCGCCCCCGGCCGCCCGTCCGCAGTGCCGGACCGAAGAGCGCTCCGGACCGCAACGATCCACGACGAACCACAACCATTCGAACCGAAACGCGAGGTGCCATGGCCGAGGCCGCCACCGCCGTCCAGAGTCCGCCGGCCGGTGCGCAGGCCGTCCAACGCGCGCTGGGACTGCTGCACTGCTTCCACGACAACGGGCCCGACCTGAGCGCCTCGGACCTGGCCCGCCGGACGGGCCTGTCGGTCTCCACCGCGCACCGGCTGGCCCGCACGCTGGTCAGCGCCGGGTTCCTGGAGCAGGACGAGCAGACCGCCCGCTACCGGCTCGGCCCGGCCGTCGCCGAACTCGGCCAACTCACCTTCCACCAGCGCGGACTGCACCTCGCGGGGCCCGAGCTGGAGCTGCTGTCCCGGCGCACCAAGGCGACGGCCGACCTGGCGATCCGCAGCGGCCCCCACGCGGTGATCCTGGTCGGCGGCTCGGTCCGTCCGGACACCGGGCTGGGCCTGCGCCGCCCGCTGCACTCCACGGCGCTCGGCAAGGTCCTGCTGGCCTGGCCCCGCCCAGGCGGGGCACCGCCTCCGGCGCTCGGCCCGCTGACCTCCTTCACCGACCGCACGATCACCGAACATGCCGACCTGGAGCAGGAGTTGGCCAAGGTCCGGTCGACCGGACACGCCCTCAACGACGGCGAGTCGGCCACCGGGGTGCGCACGGTGGCCGTGCCCGTCCTGGACGGTACCGGGCAGGCCCGGTTCGCCCTGGCGGTCCGCTCGACACCCGCCCACCTCACCGACGACCGGCTGGACTGGTTCCTCGGCCACGCCCGCAGCTGTGCCGACGCCCTCGCCGTCCTCCTGCTGCCGCCGGACCAACGCTCCTGACCGCCGCCGCAGGCCGTTACGCAGGCCGGAGACGCGGTGGGCCGCCCGTCCAGATGCAGGACGGGCGGCCCACCGCTTCGACCGGCTGTCAGACCGCGGCCGGGGTGTACTTGTAGCCGACCCGACGGACCGTCACGATGGTGTCGCGGTAGGCCGGTCCGAGCTTGCGGCGCAGCCGGGCGACGTGCACGTCCACCGTCCGCCCGTCCCCGACGTGCCCGTAGCCCCAGACCGCGGAGACCAGGTGGTCCCGGGTGTGCACCCGCTGCGGGTGCTCGGTGAGGTGGGCCAGCAGCTCGAACTCCAGGTAGGTGAGGTCGAGCAACCGCCCGTCGACGTAGGCGCTGCGCCGCTCGGTGTCGACGGAGATGCCGCGCCCGGCGGGGCGGACCGGACGGGCGCCCGCGACGATGTGGGCGACGGGCGCGCCGGTCGCCGCGGCAGGGGCGGGAAGCGTGTGAGCCCCGGCGGCGATCGCGCCCCCGACTCCGCCCCCGACGCCGGCAGCGGCCCCGACGCCGGTACCGCTCGGGGCCCCCGGCAGGACGGCGGCTCCCGCCGCCGGGCCCTCGGCCGGCACCAGCACCAGGTACCCGACCATCGGGCTGCCGGCCGAACCGCCGAACTGGGTTCCGTACTGGGCGAGCAGCCCCTGCGGCAGCGCGCCCTGCGGCAGGGTGGCGACGACGGTCGCACCCTCCGGCAGCGCGGCGAGCAGCGCCGGGGGCACCTGCGGGACCGTCGCGCCCGGCTGTGCGGCGGCGGAGGTCGGGAGGGCCGCCGGGCGGGTCGGGCCGCCGTGGGCCGCCCCCACCGGGGACGGCCCGGCATGGGACGGACGGGTCGCCGCCCCCGGCCATCGGCCGGAGACCGGCGCCGGAACGGACGGTCCCTCGGCCCCGGGCGTGCCGGGACCGACCGGCACGGCGCTGGGAACGGGGGCGGAGGAGACCGGCGGGACGGAACGGACCGCCCGCAGGTGCGGGGTCGCGGTGGGCAGGGGCAGGGTGGCCGTGGAAGAAGAAGACATGATGTGCCGCTCATTTCGCGCGTGACGGACGGGGTGGAGTCGTCTGCGCGTCGACCGGGCGTACTGCCTGGGCTGGACCGGATCGAACCGGATCAGCGGGCGGAGGACCGGGACGCGCTGGGCGAGCCGGGACACGTCTGATCGAACAGGTGCGGCTGCCGGGACGGCCAGAACGGCTCAAGGTCGAAGCGACCCTGCCGGCCGTCCCCGGCGCGGTTCCCGCACCGGTTCCACCGTCCGGTCCGTCCACCCGCGCACATCGCGGTGGCCGTCCCGGTCATTCGGGTACGGCCGACGGTGCCGGGGGTGGTGGCGGGGCAGACGATGTTCACTGGTGTTCTCTCCGCTGGGCGGGTCCGGTTGGTCGGCCGCGGGCTCGCCGGACGGGCGGTCCGCTACGGCCTGGTCGACGGGTTTCGGCGGTGCGTCGGGAGGCGGACCGGGAGGGCCGGGTGGGCCGTCGGCGCCGGGGGACGTACCGGGAAGGTCAGGCCGATCGGCGACAACACGCGCTGCAGATCAGCGCCTGGTCGATGTAGCGGCGGACGGTGAGCGCCGGATCGGCGGCACCGGACACGGAAGCGCCGGGCGCGAAGGCGCCGGGCATGACGGCGCCGAGGACCGGGGAGCCGGGAACGGCGGTGATGATGTGTCGTCCGACGGTCGTCATGCTGCCCTCCCCGTTCGTTCCCCACGCGGCGGCACACCGTTGCCGGTGCCCACCGACGATGCCTCGCCGTTTCGCCGAAGGCCGGTTGCCGGTCGCAACGCCCGCGTGAACGGGGCGTTTCCGGCGCTCCCGACGGCATGGCCGGGCGGCCTACATCCACAGAGCCTTCCATGGCCGGGGCGGTCTCGGCAACCTTCGACGCAGTGAGCGTCCGGGATGCGGACACATTAATGAGATCGCGGGCGGAAGGGGCAGGTCGGCGCACTCTCCTGCCGACCAGTCGCACCACCGTCGCCGAGCCCGAGCGGGGCCGGATTCGCACCGCCCGCGACCGGCACCCGCACCCGCACCCGGAACCCGAATCCGCCCGCCCGCCGAACCGCCGTCAGGTGCCGACCGGGGCCCGACGGTGCCGACCCGCGGCGGCGTGCTCGACCAGTGCGACGAGAAGGTCCTTGCCGTCCTGCCGCAGCCGAGCGTCGCAGAGCAGCACCGGGATGTCCGGGTCGAGGTCGAGCGCCTCGCGGACCTCGTCCGGCGAGAACCGCTCGGTGCCCTCGAAGCAGTTCACCGCGACCAGGAACGGGATGCCCCGCTGCTCGAAGAAGTCGACCGACGGGAAGCAGTCGGCCAGTCGTCGGGTGTCCGCGAGCACCAGCGCGCCGAGCGCGCCACGCGCCAACTCGTCCCAGACGAACCAGAACCGGTCCTGCCCGGGCGTGCCGAACAGGTAGAGCGCGAGGCCAGGCCGCAGGTCGATCCGTCCGAAGTCCATCGCCACGGTGGTGGTGCGTTTCGCCTCCACCCCCGAGGTGTCGTCCACCGGGCGGCCCAGTTCGCTGAGCTCCTCCTCGGTGCGCAGCGGCCGGATCTCGCTGACCGAGCCGACCAGGGTGGTCTTGCCCGCGCCGAATCCGCCCGCGACCAGGATCTTCAGCGCGACGGCCGGACCGCCGCGCCAGCGCGGGTCATTGGCGTTCGTGGGACGGGCCGCACCGCCGTCCGGGCGGGGCTGGGGGTCAGAGCGCACGGAGTCCATTGATCACGTCTCGCAGCAGGCGCTCGTCCGGCAGCTCGGCGAGCGGAACGGGTCGGGTGACGCTGATCAGGTCGGCGTCGTGGAGGTCGCCGAGCAGCACCCGCACCACGCTGACCGGCAGGTCGGTGTAGGAGCCGAGCTCGGCGACGGAGAGCGGCTCGCGGCGGCACAGGGTGAGCAGCGTCTGGTGTTCCGGGTCGAGGACGTGCGCGGGTACGGCCCCCGCGACCGACCCGGGATCGACGGCGGTGACCAGCGAGATCAGGTCGAACAGCCCTTCCTCGACCGGCCTGGTGCGGCCGCGGGTCATCGAGTAGAGCCGCACCACCGGGCCGGCCTCGTCGTCGAACCAGCGGTCGTCGACCGGGGTCCGCGGCCGGAACAGGTCGACCTCGGGCCCGTCCGGGTCCGATTGCCCGCCCTGGTCCGGCTGCCCGCCCTGGTCCGGCTGCCCGCCCCGCGCCGAGGCTTCCGGGCCGCCGCGCGGACCGTCCGGACCGTCCGAACCGCCGGCGCCGGCCGGGTCATCCGAGCCGCCCGGGCCGTCGACGGCCTTCGAACCGCCGGCGCCGGACGGCCCGACCGCGCCCACCGGCACCTGGGGGCCGTCCGACGCGTCCGGGCCGTCCGGCACATCCGCCTTCGGATCCGCCATCGGACCGCTCATCTCACCGGCGGGGCGGTTTCGGTGCGCGGCTCGGCGGCCATGTGCTCGCCGACCCGCTTGACCAGCAGCGCCATCTCGTACGCGATCTGGCCGATGTCCGCCTCGGCCTCGCTCAGCACGGCCAGGCAGCTGCCGTCGCCGGCGGCCGTGATGAACAGGAAGGCCTCGTCCAGCTCCACCATGGTCTGCCGGACGCCACCGACCTTGAAGTGCCCGCCGGCGCCCTTCGCCAGGCTGTGGAACCCGGCGGCGACGGCTGCCAGGTGTTCGGCGTCCTCGCGGTCGAGGTCGCGGGAGGCACCGGTGGCCAGGCCGTCGTTGGAGAGGATCACCGCGTGCCGCAGGGCCGCGACGCGCCCCACCAGGTCGTCCAGGAGCCAGTTGAGGTCCCCGGACGACTGCATCGACGTGGTCATGAATCAGTTCCTTCCGCTGGAGCGGGTGGTGCGTGTGGAGCGGGTGGAGCGGGCACTACGGGTGGTTCGGGTACGGCGGGTGGTGCCGGCGCACCGGTGTCCGGGCTCCGGCGGACCGGCTGCCCGGGCGGCACCCGTCGGGCGAGCGGCGCCCGGCCGGTGTCCTGCGGCGCGGGCAGCGCCGCCGGGGCGGGCGCCGGGGCGATCGCCCGCCGGGACCGGTCCGGGGGCTGCCAGGCCGGTACGGCGGTGGGCCGTCCCTTCCCCCGCACGGCACGATCGTCGGGCGTGTCGGGACGATCCGTCAACGGAGCGCCGGGGCGGTCCGCCGGCGCACCGGCGCGGTCCGCGGACGCGCTCGTGCGGTCGGCCGGAGCCGTGGCCCCTCGCCCCCGGGTGAAGCCGCGCTGGAACGAGGCGAAGGTGGCCCGGGCCTCCTCGGGAGAGCGCTCCCGGGCCTCGCGGGCTTCCTGGGCCCCTCCACCGTCGCGGGAGACCCCGCCCTCCCGGCCTGTCAGGCCGTCCCGGGTGTCTCCGGCCGAGGACCCTCCGGCCCCGTCGTCGACCCCGACCCCGTTGCGGAACCGTTCCTTCAGCTGCTCCGTGAGCTGGTCCCTGAGCTGCGGCGCCAGGTTCGCCTGCCGGATCCTCCGGGGCAGGCCGCCCGCCGTCCGGGGCCCGGCATCCACGGGCGGAGCCACAGCGGCCGGGGCGACAGCGGTCGGGACGACAGCGGCCGGAGCCGAGTCGGTCCCGTCGGCCCCGCTGGCACCCTCGACTCCGACACCATCGACTCCGGCACCGTCGACTCCGGCAGCCGCGACGGCCGCCTCGGCCGCCGCCACGACGACGTCCTCCCGCCGGTGCCGCCCCGTCCCCGGCGCGTCCTCGGTGTCCACCGCGGGCGCGGGGACCAGTACCGGTCCGCCCTTGCTCCGCGAGACCCGGCGCGGCAGCCCGCCCGCCGTACGGCCCGTGTCCGGTGCGGACGGCCGCGGCCCGCCCGTCGTCCCGCGGTGCCTGCCTCCCACGCCATCGCCGGCGCCGGCGCCCGTGCCCGTGCCCGCAAGTCCTCCGGCCCCGGTCCTGGCCGCGCCACCCGCACCGGCGGAACCGGCCGCGGACGCCGAGCGGGAGCCGCCTCCCGACCCGGGCACCGCGACCAGGTCGCGCTGGACGCGTCGACCGCCCGCCGCGGACCGCTTCCCCGCCGCGCCCGGCTCCGGCATCCCGTCCGGCGCCTCCGCGAGCAGCTCGCGCGGGATCAGCACCACCGCCGTCGTCCCGCCGTACGGGGACGGCCGCAGGTGCACCCGGATGCCGTGCCGCCGGGCCAGTCGGCTGACCACGAACAGGCCCAGGCGGTCGGTGTCGGCGAGGTCGAACTCCTGCTCCACGGCGAGGCGTTCGTTGATCTCGGCGAGCAGCTGCTCGCTCAGCCCGAGGCCCCGGTCGTCGATCTCCAGTGCGAAGCCGTGCGCCACCACCTCGCCCTGGACGGTGACCTGGGTGTTCGGCGGGGAGAACACCGCGGCGTTCTCGACGAGTTCGGCGACCAGGTGGGTGACGTCCGCGACGGCGCTGCCGAGCAGACCGGTGCCGGGGAACGGCCGGACGATCACCCGGGCGTAGTCCTCGACCTCGCCGACCGCCGCCCGGACGACGTCCACCATCCGGACCGGCTTGCGCCAGGCGCGCCCGGGCGAGCCGCCGGCCAGGATGATCAGACCCTCGGCGTGCCGGCGCATGCGGGTGGTGAGGTGGTCGACCTTGAACAGGTCCTCCAGCTCCGCCGGGTCCTCGGTGCGGCGCTCCATGGTGTCGAGCAGGGTGAGCTGGCGGTGCAGCAGCACCTGGCTGCGCCGGGCCAGGTTGACGAAGACCGCCGAGACCCCGCGCCGCAGCTCGGCCTGTTCGACGGCGGCCTCGACGGCGGCCCGCTGCACCGCGTTGAACGCCTGGCCGACCTGGCCTATCTCGGCGTCCCCGAAGTGCAGCTCCGGGGCTTCGCTGGCCACGTCCACCGGCTCGCCCCGGCGCAGCCGCAGCATGACGGACGGCAGCCGGGTGCCGGCCAGCTCGTCGGCCGCGTTGCGCAGGCCGATCAGCTCGCGGGCCAGGCCCCGGCCGATCCGGAACGAGATCATGATCGACAGCACCACGGCGACCAGGCCGACGGCACCGGCGATGCCGCCGCGCCACAGCAGCCCGATCGAGGCGGAGTGCGCGCGCTCGTCCAGCCCGGTGGAGATCCGGCTGTTGATCGAGGCGAGGTCGCCGAGCGAGCGGTCCGCGGTCTCCCGCCAGGAGTCGCCGTTGAGCGCCTGGACCACCCGGTCGGGGCCGCCGGCGCCGATGAAGTCCGCCTCGGCGCGGGCCAGCGCGCCCCAGGCCTCGCCGCCGCGCAGCGCGTTGTAGTCGGACTGGTCGGCGGGGTCGAGCTCGGCGACGTAGACGGTGAACAGCGCCTGCTGGTTGTGCAGGGCGTCCAGCGCGACCTGGTACTGCTCGGCGGTGGGCTTGGCGGCGCCGGTGCGCAGGCCCTCCATCGCCGCGTCCTCCTGCGACAGGTACTCGCGGGCGCGCACCAGCTCGATCAGGATGGTTCCCTGACGCGGGAGTTGGCCGCTCTGCCGGGCGACGTAGGCGGACCGGAAGCCGAACACCGGCTTGACCAGGTCGCTGTACTGCCCCAGCGCGAACTCCCAGTTCAGCGCGGAGCGGCCGATCTGGGCGCGCAGCGGGCCGATCTGGTCGGCGGCGGCGATGATCTGCACGAAGCGGCCGCGCTGCGGGGCGGAGAGCTTTCCCGCCGGGCCGTCCTTCATCTGCCGCAGCACCTCCAGGCTGCGGTCGGTGGCGGCCTTGGCCCGCTCGTAGGCCTCCTGGGCGGCCGGCGAGCGCGGGTCGGCCAGCCGCTGGACGGCGGCGCGGCGCTCGTTCTGCAGGTCGCCGGTGTACCGGTCGACCGGGCCCGCGAACTCCTTGTACGTACGGCTGATCCCGAGCTGGTTCCAGACGTCCCCCGTGGTGGCGATCGTCGCGTAGGCCCACAGGGCGGTGAGCGCGACGATGGGCACCAGGAGCAGCGCGATGATCTTCGCGCGGATCGAGCTGCTGCGCAGACGCATGGAGTCCTCGGTCGGGAAGTGCCAGGCGCGGACGGGGAGCGGGGGTGGTAGCGGTGCGGGTGTCGGGCGGTGGGGAGCGGTACGGCGTCGGGCGACGGAGTGACGGAGTGGGAGCGGTGCTGCGCCGGGCGGCGTGGAGGGCGCCGGGGAAGGGTCGGAGGAGGGGTTCCCGGCCACAGGTCTGCGCGACTCTACTACGCCGTCACCGCTCGTTCGAGGGGCGAACCAGTTCATCGACCGGTCTCGTCCCGCACACGTCAGGAACCGGTCGCCCCCTCCCCCGCTCCAGGTCCGGAGGGTCCGCCGGTGCCCGTGAGGGCGGAATCGCCCCGCCGGGACGCGGCACCGGCGCGGAGCCCGCTTCCCGCGCGAATCCTCCCCCGTGCCTCCCCACGCACGACACCACCGGAGGGTGACCGTGCCGATCTCGTCGTGTCACCGCCACAACCCTGGGCAGTGACAGGGTGATCCGATAGTTTCGGCCCACCCCGTACTACCGGCACCGAACTGGGGAGGACTGTGCGCGAGTTCACCACCCCCGCCCCGGCCGCGCCCGAGGCCACCGGAGGACTCGCCGACTCCCTCTACGACACCGCCGAGCACGCTCCCGAGCTCGTCCAGTTGTCCCGGCGGGACGGGGACGGGCAGTGGCGGGACGTCACCGCCCGGGAGTTCCGGGCCCAGGTGCTGGCCCTGGCCAAGGGCCTGCTCACCCAGGGCGTGCGCTACGGCGACCGGGTCGCCCTGATGTCCCGCACCCGCTACGAATGGACGCTGTTCGACTACGCACTCTGGTCGATCGGTGCCATCACCGTGCCCGTCTACCCCACCGCCTCCCCCGAGCAGGTCCGCTGGATCCTCGCTGAGACCCAGGCCGTGGCCTGCCTGGTCGAGGACGAGGACGCCGCGATGACGGTCGGCGCGGTCTGCGACGCGCTGCCCGACCTCACCGGCATCTGGCAGCTGGACCGCGACTGCGTCGCCGCGATCAGCGAGGACGGCCAGGGCGTGCCCGACGCCCTGGTGCACCGCCAGCGCCTCGGCGTCGCCGCCGAGAACATCGCCACGGTCGTCTACACCTCGGGCACCACCGGCCGCCCCAAGGGCTGCCTGATCACCCACGCCAACCTGGCCGCCGAGGCCGACGCCCTGCTCGCCGGCTGGGGCGACGTCCTGCGCGACACCGGCGGCGGACATCCCGCCACCCTGCTGTTCCTCCCGTTGGCGCACGTCTACGGGCGGGCCGTGCAGATCGCGGCGATCCGCGGCGGGTTCCGGATCGGGCACATCCCCGAGGTCTCCACCGACGCGCTGCTGCCCGCTCTGGAGACCTTCCGCCCGACCTTCCTGCACGCCGTCCCGTACGTCTTCGAGAAGCTCTTCCAGCAGGCCCGGCGGGCCGCCGAGGACGCCGGGCGCGGCGAACTCTTCGAACAGGCCCGGCAGGTGGCCGTCGACTGGGCCGCCGCCCGGGAGCAGAAGGCCTTCGGACGCGGCCCCGGCCCCGGCGCGGCCCTGCGGCTGCGCCACCTCGCGTACGAGCGGACCGTCTACCCGCGGCTGCGGGCGGTGCTCGGCGGCCGGGTGCGCAGCGTGATGTGCGGCGGCTCCACGCTCCGGCGCGAGCTGGGACTGTTCTTCACCGGCGCCGGCCTCCAGCTGTACGAGGGCTACGGGTTGACCGAGACCACCGCCGCGATCACGGCCAATCCGCCCGGCCGGCAGAAGCTCGGCACGGTCGGACAGCCGGTGCCGGGCGCCTCGGTGGCGATCGCCGACGACGGCGAGGTGTGGGTGCGCGGCGGTTCGGTCTTCGGCGGCTACCTCAACCACCCGCGGTGCACGGCCGAGTCCCTGGTCGACGGCTGGTTCGCGACCGGCGACCTGGGCCGGCTGGACGAGGACGGCTACCTCAGCATCACCGGGCGCAAGAAGGACCTGATCGTCACCAGCAGCGGCAAGAACCTGGCTCCGGCGGCCCTGGAGGAACGGGTCGAGGCGCACCCCCTCGTCTCCCAGTGCCTGGTGGTGGGCGACGACCGGCCGTACGTGGCCGCGCTGATCACACTCGACCCGGCGGCGCTGGCGCACTGGCTGAAGACCCACGGGCGGGAGCAGTCGGACCCGTGGACGGCGCTCGCGGACGAGGAGCTGCACGTGGAGGTCCAGCGTGCGGTGGCGGCCGCCAACACGGCCGTCTCGCGGGCCGAGTCGATCCGCGCCTTCCGGCTGCTGCCACGGGAGTTCAGCGAGGAGCAGGGGCTGCTGACCCCCTCCCTCAAGCTGCGTCGCGGGGCGATCGCCGCGCACTACGCGGCAGACATCGAGGAGCTGTACCGGTCCTGAACCGGGCCGGCGGGCGGGTTCCCTGACGAAGCGTCTTGTCCCCCCGCTCCGCACGACGGGCGGCGGCCGGGGTTCATCCGCCGTTCCCTTGACGGCCCGATTGGTCTAGTCCATTGTTGCGACGATCCAGAGTTCCACGGTCCGATTCCACTCACGCCCTCCCCACGGGCGTACCCCCACCTGCTGGAGTCCTCACGTGTCGATGTCCACGCGCCTCTTCGCGCGCTCTTCCGCGCGCCCTTCCGTGTGCTCTTCCGCGCGCCCTTCCGTCCCCCTGCCCCTGCGCCTGTCCGCGCTGGCCGCCTCGGTCACGCTGCTCACCGGGCTCGCCGCCCCGGCGGCCACCGCCGACCCCGGCCCCGGCCTCGCACCCGCCGTCACCGACGGCCCGAGCGCCCAGGCCGTGCCGACCGTCAACCTCGCCACCAATCCCGGGTTCGAGGCCCCCTCCCCCGACCTCGCCGACTGGGGCAGCATCCCCGGCTGGAGCTGCACCGGCGGTCCGGCCGAAGCGGCCGTCACCGCCACCGCCCCGCACACCGGCACCTCCGCGCTGACCGTCACCCCGGCGAACCCCGACTCCACCGGGGAATGCGCCCAGACCGTCGCGGTCCAGCCCAACACCACCTACACGGCCTCCGCCTGGGTGCGCGGCGACTTCGTCCACCTCGGCGCCACCGGCACCGGCAAGGACGTCGCACCCGCCTGGACGGAGACCACCCACGGCGGCTGGCAGCGGCTGAGCACCCGGTTCACCACCGGCCCGAACGCGCGCAGCATCCGGCTCTACGTCCACGGCTGGTACCAGCAGGGCCCGTTCTCCGTGGACGACGTCCGGGTGGACGGCCCCGCGCCCGCCCCGGCCGCGCCCGCGGGCTCCGTCGCCACCAGCGACAAGGTCGTCTTCTTCACCGTCGACGACGGCTGGCAGCGCACCCCCGAGGCCGAACGGTTCATCGCCGACCACCGGCTGCCGATCACCGCCTTCCCGCTGCCGATGCCGGCCGCCACCGACCCGGCCTTCTTCAAGCGGGTCACCGCCGTGCCCGGCTCCTCGATCCAGGACCACAGCGTCTCCCACACCGACCTCACCACGCTCCCGCTGGAGCGGCAGCAGGTCGAGATCTGCGACGCCCGTGACTCCATGACCCGCCTCTTCGGCACCGCACCGACGTTCTTCCGCCCGCCCTACTTCACATGGAACGCCGACACCCTGCAGGCCGCCGCCAACTGCGGCATCCGCACCGTGCTCACCGCCGACGCGGACTTCAGCTGGGGCGCCTCCAACATCTGGCACCCGGGCCTGCTGCAGCCGGGCGACGTCGTGCTGGTGCACTGGACCGACACCCTCGCCGCCGACCTCCAGCGCGCCCTCACCGCCGCCGACGCCGCCGGACTCAAGCCGGCCGGCCTGGTGGACTACCTCCGCTGACGACCGCCGTCCCACCCCGGAGCGCCGCCGCCCCCTCCCGGGCGGCGGCGCTCCGCCGTCCGACGCGGGTGATCGTTGACAGCGCGTCCGCCGCCTGGCTCTAATGGGGGCGTGCAGCGCGGCGTCGGCCACAGAGCAGTGGGCCGGCCGACAGCCGAGCGAGCACCCTTCCGAAGGGACGATGCGCGATGAGCACTCTCTCCGCTTCCCTGATCTGACGCCCGGCGGTCACCACGGTTCCCGTGCGCGAACCGCTGCCGGTGTCCCGTGCCCGAGTCCTGTGTCCTGATGTCCTGCGTCCTGTGTTCGACGCATCGCGGCTGGCGGCTGGCGGCTGGCGGCTGGCGGCTGGCGGCTGGCGGCTGGCAACCCGACGGTCGCCGGGTGGGCGACCGGCCGCACCACCGGCTCCGACACGGCACCGGAACCGCGGGTGACCGCGACCACCCCTTCCTCTCCGGAGATCCAGCACACACCCATGCCCATGTCCTTCGAATCCTTCAACCTGAATGTCATCGAGGAGTTCCGCGCCAACGGCGGGCGGGTCGGCGGCCCGTTCGAGGGCGGCGACCTGCTGTTGTTGACCACCGCCGGGGCACGCTCCGGGCGGCCGCACACCGTGCCGCTCGGGTACGTCCGGGCGGAGGGGCTGCTCCTGGTCGTCGCCTCGGCGGCCGGGGCGCCGGAACACCCCCAGTGGTACCGCAACCTCCTCGCCCACCCGGTGGTCCGGGTCGAACTCGGCACCGAGGCCTTCGACACCGTCGCCGCACCCGCCGAAGGCGACCGCCGGGAACGGTTGTTCGCCGCCGTCGTCCGGCAGGCTCCCGGCTACGGCGACTACCAGGAGCACACCGACCGGGAGTTGCCGGTCGTCGTCCTGGAACGGCCCGATCCGCCGGCCGGCGGCCCGGCCCCGGTGGTGCGCAGCCTCGCCGACAAGCTGCTGGAGGCGCACACCTGGCTGCGCGCGCAACTGCGCCTCGTACGGGAGGAGGCGCACGCCCAGGCCCCGGGCCGACCGGCCACGCTCGGGCTGCAACTGCGTCGGCACTGCCTGTCCTTCTGCGACGGGCTGACGCACCACCACACCGGCGAGGACACCGCGATCTTCCCCGCCCTCCGGCGCAGCCATCCGGAGCTGGCCGACGTCCTCGCGCGGCTCGACGAGCAGCACCGGACCATCGGACGGATCAAGGAGGAGCTGGTGGCCCTGCTGGCCGGGATCGAGGTCACCGAACCGGGGCGCCTCCGCCAGGAGTTGGACCGGATGTCCGCCGAACTGGAGGCACACCTGGACTTCGAGGAGGCGGAACTGCTACCGGTCCTCGCCGGGATCCCCTTCCCGCCGACCGGGGCGGCAGCACCGGGGCCCGCCACGACCGGACCGGCGAGCAGCGGACCTCCACCGACCGGGGGCTGAAACGGCGCTGCCGCCGTCCGCCCCCGGGCCCGGGAGTGGACGGCGGCCTGCGGCGGTCCGTCAGGACGCGGTGAACACCGGGAGGTAGCCACCCGCGTGGCCGGCCGCCTTCGGGTGGTAGCTCTCGTCGACCGGCAGGGTGGTGCTGTTCAGCCAGGTGGTCTGCGAGCCGCAGATCTCGTGCTCGGTGAAGATGCTGCGGACGTCGCCGAAGGCGAAGCCGGCGTTGGCGGCCCGCTTGGCGAGGACGCCGTCCAGGGTGTCGGCCGCGCCGTTGATGGCGGCGCGCTTGGTGTCGCCGATGCCGAAGATGCAGCTGCCGCCGACCTTGTAGATGTGCGGGTAGCCCATCACCACGACGTGGGCCTTCGGGGACTTGGCCTTGATCGCGGAGTACACCTTGTCCAGCTGGGCGGGCAGGGTGTTGGTGGCGTAGCTCTTGGCCGTGTTGACGGCGTTGACGCAGTCGGTGTCAGAGCCGAGGACACAGGTCTGCATGGTGTCGGCGAAGCCCGCGTCGTTGCCGCCGACCGAGATGCTGACCAGCGTGGTGCTGGCATCCAGGGCGGAGATCTGGCTGTTGAGGATGTCACCCGTCTTGGCACCCGAACAGGCCACGAACTTGAAGGAGGACGGCGCGTGCGCGTTCTTCCAGAGGTACGCGTACGCGTTGGTGCTGCGCTTGCAGCTGCCGCTGTCGCTCAGGTAGCTGCCGGCGCCGACGCCGGAGGAGTACGAGTCGCCGAGGGCCACGTAGTTGGCGCCGGCGGCGTTCGCGGACGACGCGGCGAAGAGCGTCGTCATGGTGAGGCCTGCAGCTATGGCGGCGATGGACAGGGCGCGGGCAGGACGGATCATCACAGCTCCAGTGGGGTGGCGTGGTGAGGGTCACAGAAGTGATACCAGGCAGTAGCCAAACCCGGAAGCGGTCATGCCAAGGATATTGACGGGCCGTCCGCTAGCCCGGAGATGAACTGCCGCTGACACTGCGTGATTTCACGCAGGTCAGCAGGGGTGCAGGGTGACGCGCGTAGCGCGGCTCGGACGGACCGGCAACTTGCAGAAATTCCATGCAAGATAAGCGGGGGGCCGCCGCCCGGCCATCGCCGGGTCAGATTCCGATCAGGAGTCAGCGGATGCAGGGGGGGGCCGATGGCACCCGTCGGGGAATGCCGGAAGGTGGGCCAAAAGGGGCATCGGCAGCCCCCCGGAATTCACCGTTGCGGCCGAGCCGTTCCGTGCGTCCGATGTTGACGTCGGCCACGGCGACGCGCGCCGGAACCGCCCTGCGAACGGCGACAGGTTCGGGCCCGCGTGCCGTAACGTCAGGGCGGCGAGCCGACACGGCGTTCCGGGCCAAGGGCGGGACGGAGACAGGGCGTCAGAGACAGGACATCAGGGACAGGACGCCGACGGCAGGGCGCCGGGACGTCCCGCGGGAGGACGGCGGCGCGCGCGCTCAGCCGTGCGCGCCGGAATGACCACCGCCGGAGTGCAGTGCGCCCTGGTACACGGCACCTCGGGAGACCGTGCAGCCCTCGACCGGCAGCTCCTCGATCGCCTCGTTCGCGGCCACGGGCACACCCAGCCGGCGTGCGGCGGTGGCGACCGCCACCCGGGCCTGCCGCAGCCCGGGCGCGCCCCAGCCGAGCAGCTCGACGGCGAGGCCCGGCGCGACCAGCAGCCGCCGGTAGTGCCGGCCCGAGGCCGGATCGGCCGCGCTCGGGCCGACCGCCCGCAGCGCCGCCGCCATCCGGACCCGCGCGCACTCGTGCCCGCCGTTGGCCGAACCGACCCGGTCGTACAGGTAACCGAGGTAGTACGGCCCGCCGATCAGGGCCTGCGCCTCCTCGGCCGCCTCCCGCGCCAGGGCGGCCGCCGGATCCCCGCCGTCCTCCGGCTCCAGCGAGCCGCCGGGCAGTGAGCAGATCCCGTCCCGGGGGTTCACCAGCGTCAGCACCCGCCCGTCCGGCGCGAACAGCCACCCCCAGGACTGCTTGACCGGCAGCCCCTCGGGCACCTGCTCGCCCGCCCGCCACGGCCAACCCGCCGTGGGGCGACGCCGCACCTTCCCGAGCAGCTCGGCGATCTCCGCGCTGTACTCGATCGGGCTCATGCTCTCGCCCCGCAGCGCCCGGTGGGGACTCCCGCCCCTGCGCACCCCCCGGCGCCGAGCTCGCTCCGCTCGTTCATCCGTCCCCCTCTCGCTGTCGGGCTCCGCCGGACCGGCGGTGCGCGGGAGGACCTGCAGGGCGCGGTACGGAGCGGCGGGAACGGCGGCGTGGGGCACCGCGCGTTCCTGCTGTTGATCTTCTCCGAATCTTCCCCGAACAGGCGGTCGATGAACAGTCCCCAGCGCCGCATGGTGGATAGGGAAGCGGTGAACCCGGCGAATGCGGAGACGGCGGACGTCCGGATCACCCCAGCGGCCCACCCCCTTCCGCCGCCCCCTGGAAGGCGGGCAGCGGGAAGCCGGGCAGCGGCTCCACCCCGGGCGGGAAGGGCAGCCCGCGCGCGGCGTCGTCGGCCAGTTCGTCGAACACCTCGTGCGCGGTCATCGGCCGCAACCGCCCGCCGGTCAACGCCCAGCCGAGCACCGGCGGCCGGGGCACGGCAGCACCGGCCGGGGAGGCGGCCGGACCACCGGGCGGAGCGGACCGGCCCTCGGCCCGGCCGACCGCCCGTACGCCCACCGCGGGATCTCCGTGCAGCAGCAGCGCACCTTCCCCGCCCAGGGCGACCCCCGCCGCGAGCGTGACGCAGAACGCCTCGGCGTCCCGCCCGGCGGGGTGGAGCCGGCCGTCCTCCACGCAGACGTCCACCGCCGAGGTGAGCTCCTCACCGTCCTCCGGGCCGTGGCAGCGCAGCGTCAGCAGGTGGCGCCCCTCCCCCGCGCCCTCGGCGAGCGCCAGGTAGACCGACGTCACGTACCGCATCACGGCCGCCATCCGGAACTGCCCCGCGGGGTCGTCGCCGACCGCGTCCAGCAGGGCCGCGCAGGCCACGGACATCCGCACCCGCGCCCGGTGGTCGTCCAGCAGCACGGGGACCAGCTCGGCCAGCCGCTCCCCCGCGTAGACGAACGGCTCCCCCGCCAGCTCCGGATCGCCCGCGTAGGCGACCCGGGCCGAGGGCATCCGGGGATCGAGGCCGAGCGCCTCGCAGTAGTCCTCGAAGTCGCCCGCCTCCAGGACCCGCAGGTGCACCTCCAGCCCCTGCCGGTGCAGCGCCGTGAGCTGCTCCTCTGCCCGCCGCAAGTAGGCCTGGTGCCCGAGCCCGCCGAACAGCCCGTACCGCGCCAACCCGGCGAAGTCCCCGGCATCGACGGCCAGGGCCACCGCCACCGGCTGGGGCGGCGGCGCGCCCCGGACCCGCCCACCGTACCCGGCCGCACGAGCCCCACCCCCTCCCGCACGCGCACCCCGCGGCCGCCCCCCCCCGGGCGGCACCACCCCCGAGGGGCC
>NZ_JBEZUT010000012.1:0-52062 GCF_040636595.1 Kitasatospora sp. NPDC036755 | reverse complement strand
GCTCGGCCACTCGGCGGTCAAGCGCTTCAACGCCGACTTCCAGAAGGTCATCTCCTTCCCCCACGAGACCTGCGCGGCCGGCTACCTGCACGGCGTGGACTCGTCCTTGAGGCCCTTCGCGAGCAGCACCAGGATGCTCTGCTTCATCGTCTTGGTGACGTCGTGCGCGGCCTGCGGGCCGCTGGCGAACGGCGCCGCGTTCTCCCAGTCCCGCTCGAAGACCGTCAGCAGGTAGGAGAGCAGGTCGGGCTCCCGGATGATCAGCGCGCCGCCGGAGCTGGCGGGCAGCAGGGCCAGCGAGCCGTCCACGATGATCAGTTGGGGCAGCACCTCCGGCAAGGTCCGGATCTCGGCGCCGGCCTCGATGAGCTGTTCCGCGTTGACCCGGGTGGGCTGGTCGAAGCGGGTCGCGTGCTGGTAGAGGCTCCGCATCCGGACGCCCCGGTCGAGCAGCGCCAGGTCGCGCGGCAGCGCCTCGCGCAGCGCGGCGGGCGGGAACGACCCGCCGTGCTTGGAGACCAGCACCTCGCTGCGGCAGGAGTCCATGATGTCGGCGAGCAGCGAGCGCACCGCGAACTTGTCCGGCAGGCGGTCGATGGTGCCCTGCGGGAAGGCGTGCTGGCGGGCCTGGAGGTAGACGGGCACCAGCGCCGCGAGGCCGTCGCGCTGCTGCTGGATGATCCGGCGCTGCTCGCGCAGGGCCTCCTCGCGGGCGCGCAGGGCGGTGTCGCGGGCGGAGAGCAGCTGGGCGGTCGCGGCCTGGGGGCTGACGGGCTGCCAGACGATCCGGACTCCGCCGGGTGCCTCCTCGCCGGGTGACTCGCAGGTGGGGGCCCTGTCGGGCGCCGGGTCGCCTGGCGCCGGGACGTCGGGCGCCGGGTCGACGGGTGTGCGCAGTTCCCGGAACAGGCAGGCTTCGGTGAGCTGCCGCACGGCCGCCTCGCACTCCGGCAGGCTCAGGTCGGTCTCCGACGCCGCCTGTGCCAGGGTCGCCGGGGTGAGCCGCTCGTGCACCACCGTCCACCGGTAGAGCGTGACGGCGGCGCTGTCGAGCGCGGGTACGTCGGCGGTCGGGGCGGGGCTGGTCCCGGAGTCCATCGCATGCCTCCTCAAGCTGCCAGGCAGGCTCATGATCCCTTGCGGGGGATGCCGTGGCCATCCGCCGACTGGCAGGGTGGCGAGCACGGGCCGGGCAGGACCGCAGGAGCTGCGGAAACGTCCGAAACGTATGGAACTGTCCCCGAAGTGATGGGAGCTGTCGTGATGCGAGGAATCGTGACGCGGACACTGGCCGCGGTCGCGCTGGGTGCCGCCGCCTGGTTGGGCGGGGTGGCCCCGGCCGGCGTCTCGGTGTTCGACGGCGCGACGCTGACGGACCTCAGCGCCGGGCAGGGCGGCCACAACTGCATCCAGACGACGGCCTGGGGCGACGCCTGGTGCCCGGGCAGGCCGCAGAGCTGACGCGCCGCCGCGGACTGCTCCCATCCCCTCCTCCTCGAAAGGAAGCCCAGACATGCACATGGCTCTGAAGCGCTCCGTCCGTCCCGCCCCCACCGCCACCGGCCGGGCCGGCTCCGCCCCCTCCGCCGGGGCCGCGAGCTGACCCGCGCGGCACACCAGCGCGTCCTGCACGGGAAGTCGGCCGAGTCGACTTCCCGTGCAGGGCGCGTTGCCGTGCCTGCGGGGGCGATCCCCTGGGCTCAACGGGCGGTGCGCACCACGTACTTGCCGGTCGCCCGGCCCTCCTGCATGGCGTCGTGGGCGGCCGGGACGGCGTCGAGGCCGGGCAGTTCGGTGACCGGCAGGTCGAGGCCGCCCCCGGCGAGGAGGTCGAGCGCCCGCCCGATGGCGCGGGCCAGCCGCTCGGGGGCGGTGGCCGCCAGGCCGCGGTGACTGAAGCCGGTGACGGTCAGGTTGCCCGCCATCAGGCGGCCGAGCGGGGGCAGGTCGGCGACGGCGCCGCCGCCCGCGTTGCCGAACAGCACGATCCGCGCGCCGGGCGCCGCCACCGCGAGGTCGAGTTCGAGCGCCGCGGTGCCCAGCGGGTCGAGCACCAGGTCGACGCCCCGGCCGCCGGTGGCGGCGCGGATCGCCCCGGCAAGGCCGGCGGGCCCGTCGGGCTCGGCGGGCCCGCCGGTCGCCGGGCCCTCGGCCGCGCCCCGGGCGAAGGCGTGGTCGTAGCCGGAGGCGACCGCCGCCGAGGCCTTCTCCGGCCGCCCGACCGTGCCGATCAGCCGGCCGCCGCCGAGCAGCGGGACGAGCCGGGCGACGGCGTTGCCGATCCCGCCGCCCGCGGAGTGGACCAGAACGGTCTCCCCGGCGGTGAAGCGGCCCGCGTCGGTCAGCAGCAGGAGCGCCGTGGCCAGCCCCAGCGGAACGGCGGCGGCCTCGCGCAGCGCCACCCCGTCCGGGAGCGGCACGGTGAGCGCGGCCTCCGCGACCGCGACCTCCGCCAGCCCGGCGCCGACCGGCGCGGCGACCACCCGGTCGCCCACCGCCGGCCCGGTGACGCCGGGGCCCAGCTCGCGGACCGTGCCGGACACCTCCTTGCCCGGCCGGTACGGCCACTCGGCGGCGTACGCGGCGTCGCCGCGACGGGTCATCACGTCCACGAAGTTCAGCCCGGCGTAGGCGACGTCGATCGCCACCTGCCCCGGCCCCGGCCGTGGTGCCTCGACCTCCCGGACCAGCGAGTTCTCGGCTCCACCGGGTGCGGTCATCACCAGTGCGCGCATGTCGGACCCCCTCGGCTACGATGTTCGACGAACAACGAAATTGGCGCGGGACAGTGCTACCACGCTCTTTCCATGGATGTCGAACATCGCAGATCAGGGAGGTCGATCCATGCCCCGCAGTACCCGTCGACGACCGGCGCTCGCCCACCCCGCGGCCGAGGAGATCGACCTCTTCGACGTCCTGCACGCGCTCTCCGACCCCACCCGGATGACCATCGTCCGCGTCCTGCGCACCGAACCCGAACGGGCCTGCGGCACCTTCCCGGTGGACGTCGCGCCCTCCACCCTGAGCCACCACTTCAAGGTGCTGCGGGAGTCCGGCCTGATCGCCCAGCGCGAGGAGGCCAACCGGCGCTTCTCCGCGCTGCGCACCGTCGACCTGGAGCGGCGGTTCCCGGGCCTGCTCGACACCGTCCTCGCCGCCCACGCCCGCACGGAGGGCTGAAGCCGGCCCGGGAGGTGCTCAACGCCGATGCCACACCGCCCAGTTCTGCGCGGTGTTGGACCGCTCGACGTACCAGTCGGCGGGGTGGCCGGGCCAGTACACCTCCGGCGGCAGCCCGGCCGCGGGCAGCGGGAGGACCATGACGTTCGCCTCCGCCGGGACGGGCTGCCAGCGGGGGTCGCGGGACCACACCCGCCCCCGGTAGACCTCGAAGGTCTGGGCGGCGCGCAGCGACCAGTCGATGTCCCAGGCGAACACCACGTTGTCGTCCGCCTTGATCCCCGCGGCGCGGGTGAAGCCGGTCGCCAGGCCCTCCCGGCCCTCCGAGTGCGGCCGGGCGACCTGCGCGGTGATCGTCGTGGTGGCGAAGGCGGCGAACAGCGCCAGCGAGACGCCGAGCGCCCCGAGCGCCCGACGGCCCCCGGCGTTGCGGACCAGGACCGCCGCACCGAGCAGGAGCACCACGGCGGCGCAGGTGCGGGGCAGGTCGACCCGGGCCCAGTCCGCGGCGAGGAAGGAGATGTCGGGCAGCGTCCAGGGGATGAACATCGAGCTGTACAGCCGCTTGCCGGCGGCCAGCGCCACGACCCCGGCGAGCAGCAGGGTGAGCCCGGCCGTCGCGGCCGCCGCCCGGACCAGCGCGCGGCGTCCGTACCCGGCGAGCGCCGCGACGCCCGCCACGAAGGCCGGGGGGACGAGGCAGGAGGTGTAGCGGGCGTACACCCAGTCGTCGACCCGGCCGTCCAGCGGCAGGGCGGCGGAGGCGGCCAGGGCCGTGCCGAACAGCAGTGCCACCAGCACGCCGCCGGTGACCCGCAGCGCCCACGGCGGACGGCGGTCGAACACCGCGCACAGGCAGGCGACCACGGCGAGCCCGCCGATGCCCCAGGTGGAGGCGATGAAGTACCAGATCTGACCCGTCGCGCGGGCGAGGGTCTGCACGGCGATCGACGGGTTGGTCAGCCCCTTCAGGAGCGAACCGCCGACGTTGCTGTCCGGGACGGTGAACTGCGCGTGCAGCCACATCGACAGCAGCTTGGAGCCGAGCACGCCCAGGCCGAGCGCCGCGAGTCCGGGCGCCGTGGCGCGCCACGGCGCCCGGCGCAGCAGCAGGACGCCGAGCAGGACGACGGCGGTCAGCGCGACCACCACGGCGCCGCGGTCGTGCACCGACATGGCGTACCCGGCCGACGCCCCCGTCCCGACGGCGTGCCAGGCACGGCGCCGCAGCGGGCCGTCGGCCAGCCAGCCGTGCAGGCAGAGCAGCCAGGCGAGCAGCAGGACCGGCAGGACGGCGTCGGTCATCACGAACTGCGAGTAGAAGACCACCGGTGGCAGCAGGGCCGTCGCGGCGCCGAAGGCGTACGAGCGGCGGCGGTTCAGGCCGAGGCGGCGCAGCGCGACGTAGGCGAGCGGGAAGACCAGCGCGTTGACGGCGGCGTTGACGGCCATGATCAGGTGATAGGCGGTCGTCGGGTCGTCGGCCAGGCGCAGCGCGGGGGATATCAGCAGCGGGTAGCCGCCGGGCACGACCACGCCGACCGGGATCTCGGTCGCCGAGCCGCCGGCCAGCACCCGGGCCAGGGCGAGGTAGGAGTCCTCGTCGGGGTGGACGGACGGGAAGCTCATGGACCGGGAGAGGACGAGCCGGAACAGCAGCTCGGCCAGGTAGCCGGCGAGCAGGACGGCGGCGGGCCGGGACGCGGCCGTCCGGACGGCGGTGGCGCGGACGGTGGCGAGCAGGTGCGGGATGGGCCGGAGCGGCTGTGGCTGCGGCTGTGGCTCCGGCTCCGGCTGGGTGCGGGTCTGGTGCGGCAGGGTCGGCGTGCGGGGTGGCATGGGAGTGCCCCCTCCTGTCGGACTGTCGGACGACTGCATATGTCGTTGGACTGTATATGTAGTCCGATTGGTTGCACAGGGAGGGCAGGTTCCCGCGACCGGGCCGGGACGGCCCGGCCGGAGGCGGGATCACTGGAGGAGAGGGAGCGCCGCGCGCGGTCGTCGCGTCAGACGGCGCGGGGAAGGGGCACCGCCGTCGCCGTCGCCGTCGCGGCCCGGTGCCGGCGGTGGTGCGACGCGGTGACGGCCGCCGGCAGCGGGGCCCGGGCGACGGTCGGCAGGGGGAGGGAACCGGCCAGGGCGTGGTCGAGCGGGGTCATGCCCTCACCCTCCCGCGCGGCCCCGGGCCCCCGCGGCCGGGGAAGGGCGTCTCACCCCCTCCGCACGTGGTTCGGCGCGGGCCTCCGTCGACGGAAGCCCGCGCCGGTGGCGCAGTCGACCGCTCAGCGCAGTCGCGAGGAGGACAGGATCGACGCCAGGTGCGCGACCACCATGCCCCAGGTGATCACCGTGATGCCCGCGAGCGTCCACCGCGTGGCGTCCAGATTGCCGAGCCCGGCGTCCACCGCGGCCGCCGCCAGCAGCACCAGCGAGGCCTCGATGCCGTTCGTCACCCGGTGGATCTTGAACAGCGAGGCGACCTTGCGGGCGGTCGCGATGCCCTGGGAGCGCGGCTGCGTCGACTCCTCGGTCGCCGGGAGCTGCCCGCTGCGGGCCCGGGCCACGTCCACCAGGTCCGTCGAGGCCTTGAGCAGCACCACGCCCAGCGCGGCCGCCAGCCCCGCCGACACCCACAGCTCCGACCCGCCGCGCGCCGCCCGTACGCCCGCGCCGATCATCAGAGCGGCATCCGCCAGGTAGGCGCCGAGCCGGTCCACGTACACCCCGGCCATGCTGAACTGGCGCTTCCAGCGCGCCACTTCGCCGTCCACGCAGTCGAACAGCAGGAACAGCTGGAACAGCACGACGGCCAGCACGGCCCCGGTCAGCCCCGGGATCAGCAGGGCCGCGCCACCGCCGACCCCGCACACCACCATCACCCAGGTCAGGGTGTTCGGCGACACCGAGGTGCGCACCAGCTGCCGGGTCGTCCGCAGCGAGATCGCCCGCATGTACATCCGGCCCGCCCAGTGCTCGCCGTTACGGCTCTGGATCTTGGCCTGCGGCTGGCACACCTCGCGCAGCTCGGCGAGTGCCGGAGCAGCCACCATGACGACATCCCTCCACCTGTCCCGAAACGATCACCACAGGCTACGGCCTCCGGGGAAGCGCCCGGACCAGGCGGTATGCCGTGGGCGGTACGGGAGGTGGACGGCAGCGGAACGTCTGCCGGGGCACCCCTCCGGGGCGCCTGTCGGAGTGCCGGCCGAAATGTCCGCCGGGCGCCCCGGCGGGCGGCGGCGAAAACCGGTGGGCCGCCCGAACCGCCGCGGGCTAGGCTGCGCGGGTTCGCCGGAACCCGAAGCCCCGGGCCCCACCGCCCGTCGCCGACCGCCCGCCGACGACCGCCCGTTCCCGCACGCCGGTCGACGCCGTCCGCACGGTCCGCGCGGTCCGTGCGGGCCGCCGGAGCGGAACGAGGAGCGCAGACCCATGGTGACCACGGGCGGCCCGTCCCAGAGCCCCGACCCGGCCCGACTGCTGCACGACCACCGCCCGCAGGGCCCGGTGGAGACCGCCGACCACGAGCGGGCCCGCGGCCTCCTCGACGTCCCCGACGCCTGGGACCGGGGCACCTTCCCGCTCCACTTCACCGCCTCCGCGCTGATCGTCCACCCGCCCACCCGCCGCGTGCTGCTGCGCTGGCACGTCCGCCAACAGGCCTGGCTGCACGTCGGCGGCCACGGCGACCCGGGGGAGAGCTCGCCGCTGGACATCGCCCTCCGCGAGGGCCTGGAGGAGACCGGCCTCGCCGACCTCACCCCCTGGCCCGGCCCCGCCCTCGTCCACCTCGCCGTGGTGCCCGTCCCCGCCTCGCCCGCCGAACCCGCGCACGCCCACGCCGACCTGCGCTTCCTGCTCGCCACCGACACCCCCGGGGCGGCCCGGCCGGAGAACCCGGCGTCCCCGCTGGAGTGGCTCACCGTCGAGGAGGCCAAGCGGCGGACCACCGAGGACAACCTCCGTGAGACGCTCGACCGCGCCGCCCGCCTGCTCCCGGCCGACTGACCGGCCGCCCCGCCCGCACGCCCTTCCCACCCCTCCTCTGGAGACCACCGGATGCACACCGACCAGATCCTGATCTTCGACGCCGACGACACGCTCTGGGAGAACAACGTCCTCTTCGAGCGGGCCATCGACGGCTTCCTGGACTGGGTCGCCACCCCGGCCGAGCAGGCGCGCACCAGGGCCCTGCTGAACGAGATCGAGGCCGCCAACTCCGCCACCCTCGGCTACGGCGCCACCGTCTTCCGGCAGAGCCTCGCCGACTGCCTGCGGCAGCTCAGCGGCCGCACCCCCACGGTGGAGGACCAGGCCCGGATCGACGACCTGCTCACCCCGCTGACCAGCCGGAACGTCGAACTGATCGCCGGCGTCGCCGACACCCTGGCCGCCCTCGCCGACCGCCACCACCTGCTGCTGCTCACCAAGGGCGACCAGGGCGAACAGCAGCGCAAGGTGACCGACTCCACCATCGACCACCACTTCCGCGGCATCCACATCGTCGCCGAGAAGTCGGTCGACACCTACCAGCAGCTCACCGCCGAGCTCGACCTCGACCCGGGCCGGACCTGGATGATCGGCAACTCGCCCAAGTCCGACATCGCCCCCGCCCGCCGGGCCGGCCTGCGCACCGTCTTCATCCCGCACGAGCACACCTGGGTGCTGGAGCACACCGAACTCGGCCCGGACGAGGCGACGCTGCAGCTCGCGGCCTTTCCCGAGCTGCTGCGCCACTTCTGACGGCCACGCCAGGCGGGCCGCACCCGCAGGCCGCACCCGCAGGCCGCGCCCGCCGGCCGCGCCCGTCGGCCGTATCCCGGATGACCGCCCCTCGGACGACCGCCCCCCCGGGGGGGCGTCAACCCACCATCGCCGAAGCCGGCACCGGCGTCCCGTCCCGGTACAGCCAGGCCCGCTCGGCGGCGGACCAGACGCCGGCCGTCAGCAGGTAGAGCACGGCGGCCGCCGGCACCAGCGCCGCGAACAGCACCGACCCGAACGACAGGTACGGCAGCAGGCCCGCCCCCGGCTGCGGGGCGGGCCGCGCCGTCCCGGGCGCCGCCGCCTTCGCCACCGCGGCCGCGCGCCTCGCCCGGCGGAAGTTGACCACCCCGACCGCCGTCAGCCCGGCGAACAGCACCCCGAACACCGCCCACTGCCCGGCGCCGTGCGCACCCGTGACGTGCAGGCCCAGCGGAACGCCGAACAGGGTGTGGTCGAGCAGGTCGTTCGGGGTGGTGAACAGGCGGTACATCACCGAGAAGAACGGAATCTGCACCAGCACCGGCAGGCACCCCGCGAACGGCGACGCCTTCTCCTCGCGGTACAGCTCGGCCAGCGCCTCCCGCAGCCGCTCCGGCCGGTCCTTGTGCTTGCGCTGCAACGCGGCGACCCTCGGCGCCAACCGCGCCCTGGCCTTCTCCCCGCGTGCCGCCGCCCGCGCCAGCGGATGCAGCGCCAGCCGGACGGCGACGGTGAACAGGACGATGGCCAGTGCGGTCGGCACCAGCTGGGCGACGGCGGCGACGACGGCGTGCGCCAGGGCGACGGCAGGGTCGAGAACGGCGAGTACGGACATGGTGAAGCGAGCCCTCCGGGGTCTCAGGACATGAGCGATCGGCGGAGGACGGCCACGAAGAACGTCTTGCGAAACGTGCGAGGGTGCTTACGCGGCCGCCAGGGCCGCCCCCGGCGCCCTGGGGCGTCGCCTGCCCCGGGCGTCCGGATCACGCTGCGGAAGGAACGCCGTACGGAACGCCCGGCGCCGCAGCACCCCGCTGCGCACCGCCGCCGGCGCCCGTACCCCCGACAACCGGGCCCCGGCCAGCGCTCCGGCGACCGCCCCGGCCACCAGCGCCACGGCCGCGACCGCGGCGACCGACGCCAGCGTCCCGCTGTCGGCCACCAACTCCCCGGTCAACACCCGGAGCAGGCCCAGCAGCATCGCGACCACGGCCACGGCGCGCTCCCCCTCCCGGTGTCCCGTCGGATTCCTGACGTACCAACACGACGATCCTATGACCGCCCGGGTTCCCGTCGCCATCAGGGAAATCCCCCATCCCCGCGGGGCATCCCCGGGGCACACCCGCGCCCGGGACGGCTCGGCGCCCTCCCGGGGGACCGGGCGGGCCGGCGCGGCGGGGTCCGTACGGCGTCGGGCGGGGGTCCGTACGGGCCCGCGCGGGGGTGTAGCCGACGGGGCTACACGGGGCTACCGTGGAAGGGTGAAGACGATTACCCAGCGGGAGTTCCGGAACAACTCCGCCGCGGTGATGGACGCGGTGGAGGCGGGCGAGACCTTCCACATCACCAGGAACGGGGTCGAGGTCGCCGAGCTGCGGCCGGTGTCCGGGCGTCGACGGCTCACGGCGGAGGAGCTGGTGGCGCGGCACGTGAAGCTGCCGCGGGTGGACTACCAGCAGATGCGCAAGGAGTCCGAGGAGTACTTCGGGCCCGAGGAACTGGTGGGCGACGAGGGCGACGACCCGTTCGAGCGGCGGCGTGGCTGAGCGCCGCAGAGCGTCCCGGCGGCGGCCCGCCGGGGTGCTGGACACGTGCGTGTACATCGACCTGGCGCTGCTCAACGCGTCCGACCTGCCGGCCGTGCCGGAGCTGACCGCGATCACCTTCGCCGAGCTTCAGCAGGGCGTGTCGATGGCCCGGGACCCGGCCAGCCGGGCCGCCCGGCTGGAGGTGCTGGGCGCGGCCATGGCCGACTTCGACCCGCTGCCGTTCGACGCGGCCGCCGCCGCCCGCTACGGCACGCTGGTCACCCTCACCATCGCCGCCGGACGGCAGCCGCGCCCGCGCCGGATCGACCTGATGATCGCCGCGGTCGCCTCGGCCCACGGGCTGCCGCTGTACACCCGCAACGTGGCGGACTTCCGGGGGCTGGGCTCGGCGGTGGAGGTCATCGGGGTGTGAGGGCGGCGGTGCCGTCCCGTTCGACCCGGTCGGCCAGCGCGGCCGCGTACCTCAGGGCCTGCCTCCGGTCCCGCGTGCGCAGCAGGACGGTGTTGCCCCCGCGCTTGCCCCGGTCGCGTCCCGCCTTGGCGGCCACGGCCCAGCGGGGGCGGCCGAGCAGGGCGAGGAGCAGCCAGCGGAGCCCGAAGTTCAGCCCCAGGAGGGCGGCGATCGGGATGAGCAGGAGGACGCCCTCGCCGCCGGAGCCGCTGCCGTCGACGTGCCGCATGGGGTCGTAGGCGTGCAGGGGCCTCGCGGTGGCCCCGAGGCGGCCGAGCCACACCACCGCGATCCGAACGGGGCGGCGGTCGGGCCCGGTCACGTCGACGTAGCCGATCGAGCCGTCCCGCTCGCCGCGCGCCCAGGCTTCCCGCTCCCTCGCGGTCGACAGGCCCTCCTGGCGTGCGAGCTCCTCGGCCGCCCGGGCCTCCTGGCGCTGCTCGAACTCCGCGGTCCAGGCCTTCTCGCGCTTCTTCTGCTCGGCGGACCACTCCCGCTCGCGACGCAGGCGCTCCTCGACGTCGACCTGCCGCCCCCGCTGACTGTTCATCCGACCATCGTAGGAGCGGCGTTCCGGGCGGCGGAGCCGACGGACCGTGCGCCGGCCCGGGCGGACCGCGCGTCAGCCCGGGCGGACCGCCGTTCCGGTCGCGGCGGAGGTACGGGCGGCCTCCAGCACGGCCAGGGCGGCCACCGCGTCGCGCGGGTCGACCGGCGGCGGAGTGCCCGGGGTGGCCAGGGCGGCGGCGATGCCGGCGTAGAAGGCGGGGTAGTCGCCCGGGTCGGTGGGCAGCGAGATCGCGGACTCGTCGGTGCCGAGGGTGCCGTAGTGCGAGGGCTGGTCGGCGCCCCAGGGGCGGCTGCCGTCGGGGCGCAGGCCCGCCCGCAGGTCGGCCTCCTGCGGGTCCATGCCGGGCTTCACGTAGCCGGCGGTGTCGCCGAGCACCCGTAGCCGGGGGCCGATCAGCGGGGTGATGGCGCTGGTCCACAGGTGCGAGCGGGTGCCGGAGGCGTGGGTGAGGGCGAGGAAGGCGTCGTCGTCCACCACCGCGCCGTCGCGCCGCACGTCGATCTCCGCGTACACCGTCTCGACCGGCCCGAACAGGGTGAGCGCCTGGTCGACCAGGTGGCTGCCCAGGTCGTACAGGGTGCCGCCGACCTCGGCCGGGTCGGCCAGCTCCCGCCAGCCCGGCTTGGGCTTGGGACGGAACCGCTCGAAGCGGGACTCGAAGCGGTGCACCCGGCCGAGCGCGCCGCCGCGCACCAGCCGGCTCGCGGTGAGGAAGTCGCCGTCCCAGCGCCGGTTGTGGAACACCGAGAGCAGGACGCCCCGCTCCTCGGCGAGCCGGCACAGCTCCAGCGCCTCGGCGGCGGTGCCGGCCAGCGGCTTGTCCACCACGGTGGCCAGGCCGGCCCGCAGGGCGGCGCGGGCGAGCGGCGCGTGGGTGCGGTTGGGCGAGGCGATGACGACCAGGTCGAGCGCGTCCGGGGCGGCGAGCAGCTGCTCGGGCGTGTCCACGGCGCGGGCGCCGGGGTGCTCGCGCGCCAGCTGGGCACGCCGGTCGGCATTGGCCGTGACGACGGCGTCCAGCCGCAGCCCCGGCGTGCTGGCGATCAGCGGCGCGTGGAACGCGGAGCCGGCCAGGCCGTAGCCGATCAGGCCGACGCGGAACGGACCGGAGGTCGTCTGCGGTGTCATGCGCCTACTCAATCACGAGTCGACCGGTTGCTCCCGGTTTGGTGCACGGCCGCTCCCGCGGGGGCGGGCGGCGGCCTCCCGTGGGCGGAGGCCTCCCGGGGACGGCGGGCGGCCGGTGCCGGCGTACGGCCGGTGCACGGTCGGCACCGGTGCGCGGGCTGCCGTTCCGGTGGGCGGACGTTCTGTCCCCGGACACCCGGGCGGTTTAGGCTGGGCCGCGTCAGGGCCCCCTCGTATGACGCAACACACTGCAACACTTCGGGAGACACGCACGTGGCAGAGCGCAAGCCCATCGAGTCCTGGCTGACCGACATGGACGGGGTCCTCATCCACGAGGGCACGCCGATCCCGGGGGCGGAGGAGTTCCTGCGCAAGCTGCGGGAGTCCGGCAAGCCGTTCCTGGTCCTGACCAACAACTCCATCTACACCCCGCGCGACCTCAGCGCCCGGCTGGCCGGGATGGGGCTGGAGGTGCCCGAGGAGTGCATCTGGACCTCAGCCCTGGCCACCGCCAAGTTCCTCAAGAGCCAGCGGCCGAACGGGACCGCGTACGTGATCGGCGAGGCGGGGCTGACCACCGCGCTGTACCAGGCCGGCTACGTGCTGACCGACAACAACCCCGACTACGTGGTCCTCGGCGAGACCCGCACCTACTCCTTCGAGGCGCTCACCAAGGCGATCCGCCTGATCAACCAGGGCGCCCGGTTCATCTGCACCAACCCGGACGAGACCGGCCCCTCCACCGAGGGCGTGCTGCCGGCCACCGGTTCGGTCGCGGCCCTGATCACCAAGGCGACCGGCGTCGAGCCGTACTTCGTCGGCAAGCCCAACCCGCTGATGATGCGCGAGGCGCTGAACACGGCCGGCGCCCACTCCGAGACGGCGGTGATGATCGGCGACCGGATGGACACCGACATCGTCGCGGGCATGGAGGCCGGCATGGAGACCATCCTGGTGCTCACCGGCCTGACCTCCGCCGCCGACGTGGAGCGCTTCCCGTACCGGCCGAGCCGCGTGGTCCAGTCGATCGCGGACCTGGTCGAGCTGATCTGACCGCGTCCGGCGGCCCGTGCCCGGTCCGAGCGGCCGGGCACGCCCCGTTCGTCGCGGTGCCGTCGTGGGCCCCGTTCCGGCCGGTCGCCGGGGCGGGGCCGCCGCGTGTCCGCGGGCGGACGGGGACGGCCTCCGGGGCCCGGAACCCGCTCTGGGGGAGTGAGTTGTCGGTGGGGCTGTGTAGCGTTCGGGGTGATAGAGGGCGAGCGGCGCAGCAGCCGCGGTGTGGGAGGTAGATGTCGTGACGGACACGGTCGAGGCGGGCGTGGTCGAGGCCGGCGCGGGCGGCGGGCTGGAGCTGCCCGAGTCCTGGCGCGGGGTGCTGGGCGCCGAGACGGAGAAGCCGTACTTCGCCGAGCTGGAGGCCTTCGTGGCGGCCCAGCGCGCGGAGCACGAGGTGTTCCCGCCGAGCGGCCAGGAGTTCGCCGCGCTGGAGGCGACGCCGTACGACAAGGTCCGGGTGCTCGTGCTCGGCCAGGACCCGTACCACGACAACGGCCAGGCCCACGGCATGAGCTTCTCGGTGCTGCCGGGCACCAAGACGCCGCCGTCGCTGCGCAACATCTTCAAGGAGCTGGACGCCGACCTGGGCGTTCCCGCCCCGGACAACGGCTACCTGATGCACTGGGCCGAGCAGGGCGTGCTGCTGCTCAACGCGGTGCTCACGGTCCGCGCGCACGAGGCCAACTCGCACAAGGCGAAGGGCTGGGAGAAGTTCACCGACGCGGTGATCAAGGCGGTCAGCGACCGCGAGGAGCCGGTCGTCTTCGTGCTGTGGGGCAACTACGCGAAGAAGAAGCTGCCGCTGATCGACACCGCCAAGCACGTGGTGGTGCAGGGCGCGCACCCGTCGCCGCTCTCCGCCAAGCTGTTCTTCGGCAGCCGTCCGTTCTCGCAGATCAACGCCGCGCTGGACTCCTTCGGCGCCGAGTCGATCGACTGGCGGGTGCCGAACCTGAAGGAGGCCTGAGCCCCTTCGGGCGCTCCTGAGCGTTCCTGAGCACTGCCGGGTGCCTCCTGGGTGTGATCCCCGGTGCCGGCGTCGGTGGCCGTGGGCCGGACGGGTTCGATGTCCCGTTCGTCCACGGCCACTTGGCGTTCACCGGCGGTGGCCGCCGGCCGGTGCCGGGTGTGCTTAGCTGGTGGCGACCGGTCGCCGGACCGGCGCCGGGAGGGGCGGTACGTGCACGGGCTGGGGCGGACAGGGACGTTGCGGGGGGCCGCGGGAGCGCTGCTGGCCGGGGTGGTGCTGGCGGCCGGGACGGGCTGCGGCGGTCCGGGCGGCGGAGGTTCTCACGGCGGCCGGCCGGACGGCGGTTCCGCCGCCCCCACCGCCGGTACGGAGGCAGGTGCGGGGACGGGCTTCGCCCAACTCCCCGGGCAGGCCTTCTACGTCTCCGACCGGACCAACGCCGCCCACCAGGTGACCGCGCTGCGCGGCCAGGGCCGGACGGCGGAGGCCGACACGCTGCTGCGCATCGCCGCCCAGCCCTCCTCGCAGTGGCTCGGTGAGCAGGGCGCCCAGGAGATCGCCGAGCAGGTGAGCCGGCGGGCCGCCGAGGCGGGCCGCACGGCGGTCTTCGTCGCCTACGACATCCCGCACCGCGACTGCGGCCAGTACTCGGCCGGCGGCGCCCCCGACGCGGCCGCCTACCGGTCCTGGATCACCGGCGTCGCCAAGGCCCTCGCCGACCGCAAGGCCTGGGTCGTCCTGGAGCCGGACGCCGTCGCCCACACCCTGGACACCTGCGGGATCAAGGGCGACCTGGCCGCCGAGCGGTACGGCCTCCTGGCCTTCGCCGTCCAGGAGTTGAAGAAGAACCCGAACGCGCGGGTCTACCTGGACGCGGGCAACCCCGGCTGGGCGCAGGACCCGGAGGAACTGGCCACCGCCCTGCGCAAGTCCGGCATCGCGGCGGCGGACGGATTCGCCGTGAACGTCGCCAACTTCTACGACACCGACCGGAACGCGGCGTACGGCGCCCGGCTCTCCGCGGCCCTGGGCGGGAAGAACTTCGTCATCGACACCAGCCGCAGCGGCAACGGGGCGCTGGGCGGCGACTCCTGGTGCAACCCGCCCGGGCGGGCGATCGGCGAGCGGCCGACCACCGAGACCGGGCGGCCCGGGGTGGACGCCTACCTGTGGATCAAGAACCCGGGGGAGTCGGACGGCGACTGCGGCCGGGGCGAGCCGCGGGCGGGCGAGTTCTGGCTTCCGTACGCGCTCGGGCTGGCGCAGGCGGCGCGCTGAGGCCGCCCGCGCCGGCCGACGCGCCGGCCGGCGATGTCCGGCGCGTCAGGCGGTGGGTTTCCGGCGTACCGGCCGGTGGGCTCCGGTGCGTCAGGCGGTGACCTGGATCCAGCGGGCGACCGACGGGGTGCCGGCGGCGTCCGTCAGGAACAGCATGTACCAGCCCGGCGGCAGCAGGTCGGGGTTGCGGGGCAGGGCGAGCGAGACGCCGTCCGCCGTCCGTCCGGTGACGTCCAGGGCCACCGAGCGCTGCTCGACGTCCGTCACATGGGTGACCGAACTGGGCCGGATCAGCTTGGCGGTGGCGACCGCCTCCGGTCGCGCGGTGCCGACGGCGAGGGTGGTGCCGAGCCCGGCCGTCCGCGGAACGGCGCCGGCCTGCGGGCGGTCGCCGTGGTACAGGTACGGCGGGGTGTAGATCTCGATGCGCTGCTCGAAGCCGCCCGGCTGGGTCTCGGCCTTGTCCGCGAAGAGCGGGTTGGAGCCGAGCACGGCCACCCGGCCGTCCGGCAGCAGCAGCGCCTCGGAGTGGTAGTCGCGGCCGACGGTCGGCTCGGCGGCGGTGCTGAAGCTGTTGGTGTCCGGGTGGTACACCTGCGCCTTGAGCAGGTCGCTGTCGCCCCGGCCGCGGTAGCCGCTGGAGCCGCCGGTGGTGAAGACGGTGTCGTCCGGGAGGATCACGCTGTTGAGGTAGCGGGTGCCGCCGGCCGGCAGGTCCGGGCCGGGGGTGAACGCGGGCGCGGGGTGGGAGAGGTCCGCGATGTCGGTGCGGGCCGTGGACAGCGGGGACTCGCCGACGCCGCCGCCGCCGAGCACCATCACCTTCTGCGCCTGCGCGGGCGGCAGCAGCACCGAGGAGGAGGTCTCGGTCAGCGCGGGGTCGCGCAGGCCGGGGACGGGCTGGAAGGCCCCGGTCGACACGTCCCACAGGCCGGGCTCGCGGCCCTTGTCGCCGGGGCCGTAGCCGCCGTTGGAGCCCGAGTAGAAGAGCTTGCCGGAGTCGGTCAGGAAGATCGCCGGGTAGGTCGGGAAGTAGTGGTCGGGGCCCTTGGACCAGGACTTGGTCTTCGGGTCGTAGATCTCGTTGTCGTTGCCGCTGAGGATCTCGCCGGTGTCGTCCAGCCCGGAGACGGTGACCACCCGGCCGTCGCCCAGCCCGGTCAGCGTCGGGTACCACCGGGCGTGGGCCATGTCGGTGACGGGCTCGTACAGTTCGGTGTCCGGGTTGAACTCGAAGGCGGCGCGGATGCCCTGGTACTCCTGCTTGTCCAGGGTCAGCTTCTCGTTCTGCCCGTACAGGTTGTGGGCGTCGGTGCCGTCCAGGCCCTTGATCCGGAACTGGGCGGGGGAGCCGGACACGTAGTCCGGGCCGGCGCCGACCGCCTCCACGTACACGTGCTGCTCGCCGGCGGTGACCACGGTCTGCCGGCCGGAGCCGGTCTTGGTCGCGGCCGGGACGGTCACGGGGGCGGTGCTGGCGTACTCGTGGCCGTCCGGGGAGACGAAGACGGTGCCCTTGGGGAAGGTCCGGGCGCGCTCCGGGCTCTCGTTGCGCACCCGCATGACGCCGGCGGCCTTCTTCACGGCGCCGGCCAGCTTCTCGTAGCGCTGGGTGCCGCCGGCCACCAGGACCCGGCCGTCCGGCAGCGAGGTGTGGCCGCCGCAGAACATGTCGGCCGGGGTGGGGACCAGCTTGTAGGTGTTCCCGGCCGGATCCCAGAGCAGGCTCTTGAAGGTGCCCGCGGTGAACTGCTTCTCGTCGTTGCCGGAACCGGCCACGATCAGGACCTTGCCGGTGCGCAGCAGGGTCGCGTGCACGGCGTTGACCCGGAACTCGGTGGGCAGCGACAGGGTCTGCCAGTGGCCGTACCGGGCCTTGTACTCGGGGCGGTTGATCACGTAGTGGTGGTACTGCTCGGAGGCGAAGCCGAGGACGGCCGGGGCGTTCATCCCGGCCACGGTCAGCGCCACGGTGCTGCCGAGGGCGAGGCGCTTGGTGCGGCCGGCCTTGTGGATCTTCACGGTGGGTGTTCCCCTCGGGAGGCGGTCGGGGCGGTTCTGCTCGGGGGCTGCTCGGGGTGCTGGCGGCTCTGCTCGGGGCTGCCCGGGGTGCTCGGGCGTGGCTCCGGTCAGGACAGGGGCGTGCGGTCCTCGGTGCGGTCCTCGGTGCGGTCGGAGGCGGCCCGGGTGAACGGCGGCGCCGGTGGTGTGCGGGCGGGCCGGGGAGCCCGGGGGTCGCGGGCGTGGCGGGGACGGCGCTTCTCCAGGAGGACGGTCGGGGTGGAGGACGGGCCGCCGGTGACGGTGAGGGTGGCGGTGGGGCGGGTCCGGCGCCGGCGGACGGCGTCACCGGCGCTGATCAGGACCGGCAGGAGGGTGAGCAGCAGGGCGATCCAGGCCCAGGTGCGCATCGCGACGTGGTCGTAGCCGGTGAAGTGGGACGCGGTGATCGCGCCGGCGAACACCAGCGTCCAGAACAGGTGGAAGCGGAAGGTGGAGAGCCGGTCGGTGCTGGCCGAGCTGCCCTTGGGCGTCACCACGAAGCGGCTGCGGCGGCGGACGAGCGCCTGGAGCAGGGAGGCCGCGTAGACCGGGCCGCAGAGCGCCGACATCACCATGCCGGCGACGCCGGAGGAGCCGGCCGGCTCGTGCGGGCTCACGTTGTGCTTGCGGTTCCAGGTGTACAGGAGGAGTTGGAGCGCGGCGGCGTCGCTGTAGAGCATCATCCAGATCTCCGAGGAGACGTGCACGCCCGAGGCGCCGAAGCCCAGGTAGAGCACGCTGGACAGGCCGCCGAGCAGCCAGGTGAGCGCCGCCATCGGGTAGAAGCCCACCATCAGCGAGTAGTTGAGCAGCCGGCCGGGCGACAGCTGCCACAGCACCCGCCAGTACCGGGTGAGCAGGGTCTCGTAGGTGCCGCGGCTCCAGCGCAGTTGCTGGGAGAAGAAGTCCGTCCAGGAGGACGGTCCTTCGCCGACCGCGAGCACGTCCGGGGTGTACACGGACTTCCAGCGTTCCCCGGTCTCCGGGTTCCGGCTCCGGTGGAACTCCAGGCCGGTCGCCATGTCCTCGGTGATGGAGTCGTACAACCCGCCGATCGACTGGAGCGCGCGGATTCTGACGGCGTTGTTGGTGCCCACGAACATCGGTGCGCCGTAACGGTTTCCGGCGCGTTGGATGAGGGCGTGGAAGAGGTACTGCTGGCTCTCGGAGAATTTGGTGACGGCCGAACCCGAGCTGCGGTAGTTCCCGTACACCTGGGGGCCGACCACGAATGCCACGTCGGGGTCGCGGAAGTAGCCGAGCATCCGTTCGCAGAAGTCGGGCAGCGGGACGTGGTCGGTGTCCACGGACACCCAGAACTCGTAGTCGTCGCCGTGGGCCTGGAGCCAGGCGTTGTAGTTGCCGTGCTTGGTCCCGGCGCGGAAGCGGCCCTTCGGCCGGTTCCAGTGCGGCCGGCCGGCGCGGCTGAAGTGGCGGACCCCCAACTCGGTGCAGAGCGCCTGCATTGCAGGATCGTTTCCCTCGTCCAACAGCCAGACGTCGTACGGTCCGTCGTGTCTCACGGCCCGGGCCGCGGTCAGCGTGGCCCGGACCATCTCCGGCGGCTCCTTCCCCGGCACACAGGTGGTGAGGAAGGCGACCCGGGTACCGGACTCCGGCGTCACCGGGACGGGATCGCGGGCGACCAGCGTGGCGTGGGTGTTGGAGACCACGTTGACCAGCCGGAACACCTCGACGACGGCGATGATGCCGATCATCACCTTGTCGCCCAGCAGCACCAGGGCGTTCGTCTCGTCCAGCCGCTCGGGCCAGTGCTCCGGCAGCAGCAGCCAGACCAGCAGCACCGCCTCCACCACCGGGGCGGCCAGCATCAGCAGGGCGGCGCGGATCCGGTGCGGCTCCCGGCGCAGCAGGCTGCGGTACCGGACCCGGTAGGGAGCCGCGGCGGACGGCTCGGGGGCCGGATCGAGGGGCCGGCCGTGCGGCGGCACCGGCTCGGGCCAGTAGACGCCGCCGCCGAGGTCGTCGTCCTCGTCCGGGTCGTGCGCCGGACCGGCGAGCCGACTGAAGTGGCCGTAGTCATAAGGGGCTTCGGGTGCGGGGACGGCCCTCAGTGCGGCCTCGTCCAGCTCCCCGGCGCCTCGCCCGCGGGCCGTTCCGACGCCCCTGCGTCGTGAGAACGGCGGCGTGGTCATAGCTGCTCCCCCCGGAGTTCGCGCCTGGTTCGGCTCGCTCGGCTTCTGCGTGGACCTGCGTCGACTCGGAGCCGTCCGGGTGGAGCGGGGCGGAACGGGTGGAACCGGTCGGCCTCAGCCGGAATCGGCCGGGGCGTCCCGCGCATTCGGCGGGTGCGACCGGTTCAGTCGTGCGTCGGTACGGCGGCTTCGAATCCGGGATCCCGATGCACTTTCCAGTTTCCCCTCCGGGCACGTCGGGATCCTTGGTCTCCCCAACTCTCCCTGAGCGCACCGGTGATCGCAACCAGTCCTGGAGATCGGCGCCGTCCAGGCATGAAGATGCCGCGGTTCCCGGCCGCGATGGCGGGCGGTGGTGCTATTGCGGGGAATTCGCTCCGGGGGTGGCGCGAGGGGCGGTCCGCGAGGTGGTTTGCGGGGGCAGCGGAACGGCCGGACCGCCCGAGGGGCGGTCCGGCCGTTCCGTGTGCGGTTTCGAGCGTGGGTCCGGGCCTGGCTCAGAGCGGCGGCAGCAGGGTGGCGCCGGTCGCCGCCTGGACCTCGGCGAAGCCGACGCCGGGCGCCGTCTCCACCACCCGCAGCCCCTCCGGCGTCACGTCGACCACCGCGAGGTCGGTGACGATCCGGTCCACAACTCCCCGGCCGGTAGCCGGAAGTGACAGCCCCTCGACGATCTTCGGCGAGCCGTCGCGGGCGGTGTGCTCCATCACCACGATCAGCCGGCGGGCCCCGTGCACCAGGTCCATCGCCCCGCCCATGCCCTTGACCATCTTGCCGGGGATCATCCAGTTGGCGAGGTCCCCGGCGGCGGAGACCTGCATCGCGCCGAGCACCGAGACGTCGATCCGTCCGGCCCGGATCATGCCGAAGGAGAAGGCGGAGTCGAAGTAGGAGGCGCCGGGGGCGACCGTCACCGTCTCCTTCCCCGCGTTGATCAGGTCGGCGTGCTCGGCGCCCTCCTCCGGGTACGGGCCGACGCCGAGGATGCCGTTCTCCGAGTGGAGCACCACCTCGACGCCCGGCGGGAGGTGGTTGGGGATCAGGGTCGGCAGGCCGATGCCCAGGTTCACGTACTGGCCGTCGCGCAGCTCGCGGGCGGCGCGGGCGGCCAGGGCGTTGCGGGGGTCGAGGGCGGGGGAGGCGGCGGCGCCGGTGCCGAGGGCGGCAGCGGTGTCGGCGGCCACGGGCGTGGGGGCGGCGGTCTCGGTGGGCATCGGGTCAGGCCTCCTGGAGTGCGGGGCGGACGGTCCGGCGCTCGATGCGGCGGTCCCCGGGGTCGGCGGCCACCACCCGGTCGACGTACACCCCGGGCAGGTGCACCGCGTCCGGGGGGAGCTCGCCCGGCTCGACGATCCGGTCCGCCTCGACGAGGGTGATCCGGCCCGCCGCCGCGCAGAGCGGGTTGAAGTTGCGGGCGGCGGCGTGGAAGACGCAGTTGCCGTGCCGGTCGGCCACCTCGGCCCGGACCAGCGCGAAGTCCGCCGTGATCGCCTCCTCCAGCAGGTACCGACGGCCGCCGAACTCCCGGACCTCCTTCGGCGGGGAGGCCAGGGCCACCGAACCGTCGGCCGCGTAGCGCCAGGGCAGCCCGCCCTCCTCGACCTGGGTGCCGACCCCGGCCGGGGTGAAGAACGCCGGGATGCCGGCACCGCCCGCCCGCAAGCGCTCGGCCAGCGTGCCCTGCGGGGTCAGTTCCACCTCCAGCTCGCCGGAGAGGTACTGCCGGGCGAACTCCTTGTTCTCCCCGACGTACGAGGAGGTCATCCGGGCGATCCGGCCCGCCCGCAGCAGCAGGCCCAGCCCCCAGTCGTCCACCCCGCAGTTGTTCGAGACCACCCGCAGTCCGGTGGCACCGGAGTCCACCAGGGCGCCGATCAGGGTGCTCGGGATGCCGCAGAGACCGAAGCCGCCGACGGCCAGCACGGCTCCGTCGGGGATGTCCCCGACCGCGGCGGCGGGGGAGTCCAGGACCTTGTCCAAGGGGTCACCTCTTGAGGGAGTGGGAGGAGGGAGGAGAGGGGGAGCGGCGGGGCAAGGGGCGCGGAGGAAGGGGCGCGGAGCGAGGACGGGCCGCGGGCGTGGGGCAGGGGCGTGCGCGGCGGTGGGACGGGCGGGACGGGCGGGAGGGCCGGGCCGGCGGGCTCGGGAACGGCGCGGAGCCCGTGGCCGTACCGGGCAGGGCTGGGGTCCTGCCCGGGCGGGACCGGGTCGGGCACGCCGCTGGGGTGGCTGCCGCCGGCCGGGCTCCGCGCCCCTCCACCGTCACCGGGCAGGGGCTCCGCAGCCATGGCGACCACCGCCATGGGTCCGCGCCGACCCATGGCGTCCTGCCACACCCTCGGGCAAGGGAGGCCGCGGCAGGCCGACGGTATGTGGGCTGACGCCACATCCCGGCGGGCTGATGCGTCGATCGGGCACATGTCGCCGCCCCCACCGCACACCTACGGTTCCCGCATCCACCCCGCCGCACCTCAGGAGTCGGTCACCATGCGCAGCTCGACAGCCCCCTCCAGGACCGCCTCCGGCGTTCGCCCGGGCGACTCCCTGACCGGCGGCCCGGCGCGGAAGCTCGCCGCCCTCGCGGCCTGCGTCCTGCTCGCCTCCGGCTGCGCCAAGGCCGGCACGGCCGGGACGAGCGCGGCGGACGGTGGAACGAAGGGCCCGATCAAGGTCGGCCTGGTGTACTCCAAGACCGGGCCGCTGGCCGCCTACGGCAAGCAGTACCTGGAGGGCTTCAAGGCCGGCCTGGGCTACGCGACCAAGGGCACGGGCGCGGTCGAGGGGCACAAGATCGAGTTCGAGGAGCAGGACGACGCGGGCGACCCGGCCAAGGCGGTGTCCGCCGCCAAGGACCTGATCGGCAAGGGCTACAAGGTGCTGGCAGGATCCACCGCCTCCGGGGTGGCCCTCCAGGTCGGCCCGATCGCCGCCCAGAACAAGGTGCTCTTCATCAGCGGCCCCGCCGCCGCCGACAAGGCCACCGGACTGAACACGTACACCTTCCGTTCCGGCCGCCAGTCCTACCAGGACATCAAGACCGCGGCCTCGTTCGTCGGTGACGCCAAGGGCAAGAAGGTCACCGTGCTCGCGCAGGACAACGCTTTCGGCCAGGCCAACGTGGCCGCCGTGAAGGCGCTGCTCGGTGCCGAGGGCGCGACGGTCGACCAGGTGCTCGCCCCGCCGAGCGCCACCGACCTCACCCCCTTCGCCACCCAGGCCAAGACCGCCAAGCCCGACCTGCTGTTCGTCGCCTGGGCCGGCGACACCGCCTCGGCCCTGTGGACGGCGCTCAACCAGCAGGACGTGTTCGCCGACACCAAGGTCGTGACCGGCCTCGACCTGGCCGCCTCCTACCCGCTGTTCGGCCCGGCCGGCGAGAAGATCTCCTTCCTGAACCACTACTTCGACGGCGCCGCGGGCACCCCGGTCGAGAAGGCCATGACCGAGGCCGTCACCGCCGCGGGCGGCAAGACGGACATCTTCACCCCGGACGGCTTCACCGCCGCCCAGATGATCGTGCACGCCGTCGAGTCCAACCACGGCTCCGCCGACGACACCTCGGCCCTGGTCAAGGCGCTGGAGGGCTGGAGCTTCGACGGGGTGAAGGGAAGGACCACGGTTCGCGCCGAGGACCACGCCCTGCTCCAGCCGATGTTCCAGGTGCGGCTGACCGGCACCGGCGCCGCCGCCAAGCCCTCGGTGGAGAAGACCCTGACCGCGGACGAGGCGGCACCTCCGGTCACCCCGATGGCGGGCTGATCCCCATGTCCGCCCGCACCACCTCCACCCCTGCCACGTCCTCCACGCGCTCCTCCGCGTCCTCCTCCCCGGTGCTGCGCCTGGACGGGCTCGGCTGGTCCGTCCGCGGGGTGCCGATCGTCGAGGACGTCTCCTTCTCGGTCGGCGAAGGCGAGTTCATCGCCTTCATCGGGCCCAACGGCGCCGGCAAGACCTCCCTGTTCAACCTGATCTCGGGCATCTACCCGGCGACCCGCGGCAGCCTCCACCTCGACGGCGCGGACATCACCGCCGAGACGGTGCACGCCCGGGCCCGCCGCGGGCTCGGCCGCACCTTCCAGACCTCCTCCCTCTGGCCGGGGATGACCGTCGCCGACCACGTCCGCCTGGCCGCCCAGGCGGCGGCCGGACCGGGGGCCTCGTACCGGCTCTGGCGCCGCGCCGACCGCTACGAGCGGCAGCTGGCCGACACCCTGGAGCGCACCGAACTCACCCACCGCGCGGACACCCTGGCCGGCGCGCTCTCCCACGGGGAGAAGCGCAAGCTGGAGCTGGCCGTCCTGCTGGTCTCCGAGCCCCGCCTCATCCTGCTGGACGAGCCGATGGCCGGTGTCAGCGCGGAGGAGGTGCCCGCCCTCACCGAGCTGATCCGTTCCGTCCACCGGGACCTGGGCCGGACCGTCCTGATGGTCGAGCACCACATGGACGTCCTGCTCGGCCTGGCCGACCGGCTCGCGGTGATGCACCACGGCACCCTGCTAGCCCTGGACACCCCCGAGGCCGTGATGGCCGACCCGACCGTGCAACAGGCCTACCTGGGTGAGGCGTTGTGACCTCCTCTCCGCTCTCCGCCGGGCGCCCCGCTCCTTCGGGGCGTTCCGCCTCCTCTCCGTCGTCCGTCGGCGGCCCCCTCCTCTCCGTGCGCGATCTGCGGGTGGTCATCGACGGGCTGCACATCCTGCACGGCGTGGACCTCGATGTGGCCCCCGCCGGGGTGACCGCGCTCCTGGGCCGCAACGGCGCCGGAAAGACCACCACCGTCAAGGCCGTCATGGGCCTGGTGCCGCGCACCGGAAGCATCCGTCTCGACGGCGCCGAACTCGCCTCCCTTCCCACACATCTGGTCGTCCGCCACGGCATCGGCTACGCGCCCGAGGACCGGGGGATCTTCGCCGGCCTGACGGTCGCCGAGAACCTCCGCCTCGCCGAGCGCGCCGCCGGGAGCGGGGGCGAAGCCGGTGAGCCGAACTACGCGCTCGTCCACGAGCTCTTCCCCGAACTCAAGCAGCGCGCCGGCCAGTTGGCCGGGACGCTCTCCGGCGGTCAGCAGCAGATGGTGGCGATCGGCCGGACGCTGCTCAACCGCAACCGGTTGATCATCGCCGACGAGCCCACCAAGGGCCTGGCCCCGAAGATCGTCGCCGAGGTGGCCGACGTGCTGGCCCGCGCGGCCGAGGCCGTGCCCGTCCTGCTGGTCGAGCAGAACCTCGCCCTCGTCCGCCGACTGGCCGGCACCTGCGCCGTCCTGGCCGACGGCCGTACCGCCCACCGCGGGGACACCGCCGAGCTGTTGGCCGACGAGGAGGCCGCGCGCCGCCTGCTCGGCGTCGGCTCCCGCCACCCGCTCGCCGGCGGGCCCCGGCCCGCCGCCTCCTCCGTCCTCACCGCCGAGGTGAAGCCCTGATGGACACCGTCGTCCTCCTCTTCTGTACCGGGCTCGGTCTCGGTGCGCTGTACTTCCTGGTCGCCTCCGGTCTGTCGCTGATCTTCGGTCTGATGGACGTGCTCAACTTCGCGCACGGCGCCCTGCTCTCCATCGGCGCCTACGCCACCTGGTGGGCCGGTGTCGAGGCCGGCTTCTCCTTCTGGCTCGCGGTGCCGTTCGGCACCCTGGTCGGAACGGCCGCCGCCGTCCTGTTGGAGCTCTTCCTGATCCGGCCGCTCTACAGCCGACCCCGCGACCAGATCCTCGCCACCGTCGGGGTCGGGCTCGCCGTGCCCGCCCTGCTGATGGGGATCTGGGGTGCGGACTCCCGCCCCTTCCCCCAGCCGGAGCTGCTGTCCGGCACCTGGCACGTGCTCGGTGCGACCGTGCCGGTCAACCGGTTCGTGCTGGTGGCCGCCGCCGCACTGTTGCTGCTCGCCCTTCGGTTGTTCCTCGCCCGCACCCGCTACGGGCTGATCGTCCGGGCCGGCGTCGAGGACCGGGCGATGGTCACGGCGCTCGGCATCGACGTCCGGAAGGCGTTCACCCTCGTCTTCGCCCTCGGCGGGGCGGCCGCCGCCCTCGGTGGCGCCCTCGGCGGCCTCTACTTCGGTTCGGTCAATCCCGGCCAGGGGACCGGCCTGCTCATCTTCGCCTTCGTCGTCGTGGTGATGGGCGGCATGGGCTCCGTGACCGGAGCCGCCGTCGCCTCCGTGGGCGTCGGCCTCGTCCAGCAGTTCGCCAACTACTACACCGGCGCCGGGCTCGGCGACCTCTCGGTCGTCGTCCTGCTCGCCGTGCTGCTTCTCGTCCGACCCCGTGGACTCACCGGGAGGCTCGCGTGAGCGCCGAAACACCGATCACGAGCACCGGTGGCCCCGGGGCCGACCGCAGCGCCGTCCGTCCGGCAGGGGGGACCGACACCAGCTCCGCCGTGACCACCATGTCAGCAGGGGGGACCGACACCAGCTCCGCCGACACCGCCACTGTGGCAAGGGGGACTGACACCGGCCTTGCCGAGACCCATGGTGAACACAGGACCGAGTCCGGCACCGTCCCTCGAACAGGTGATTCAGTCACCAATCGCCGGACAGGCGTGCACAGAGCGCTACGCTGGTGGCCGATCGCCCTGCTGATCACGCTCCTTGTCGCCCCGTACAGTGCGCTTCCCGTCCCGGGACTGCTCGACGGCCCGCTCGGCAGCCCGGGAAGCCTCCAACTGCTCGCCCTGTGCCTGCTCTACGGGGCGCTCGCCACCGGCTACGACCTCCTGCTCGGCCGGACCGGACTGCTCTCCTTCGGCCACGCGCTCTACTTCGCGACCGGCCTCTACGCCACCGACCTCGGCATGCTGGAGCTCCGGCTGCCGTTCGCCGCCGCCGCGGTGTTCGGTGTCGCCTGCTCCGTACTGCTGGCCCTGCTGCTCGGCTCGGTCAGCCTGCGGGTCACGGGCATCGGCTTCTCCATGGTCACCCTCGCCTTCGCCCAGGCCGGCTCGATCCTCGTCCAGCGCAACCCCGGTGGCGTCACCGGCGGCGAGGAGGGCCGGTCCGCCCCGGCCGACCTGCTGCCCTCCGGCCTGCTCGGGATCGAGAACACCGCCAACCTCTACTGGATCGCCGTCGGCTACCTGGTGCTGACGCTCGCCGCGGTCCACTGGGCCGTCAGGTCGCCGATCGGCCGGGTCTGGGAGGGCATCAAGGAGAACGAGCGCCGGGTCGAGGTACTCGGACTGCGGCCCTACGGCTACAAGTTGGTCGCCTTCGTGCTGGCCGGCGGGCTCGCCGGGCTGGGCGGGGTGGTCTACCTGCTGCTGACCGGCGGCGCCACCCCGCAGGCCGCCACCTCGGACGCCACGCTCGCGCTCCTGGTCATGGTCGTCCTCGGCGGCTCCGGCACCCGCTGGGGGCCGTTGCTCGGCGGTGTCCTGTACACCTGGGCGAGCCACCGGCTCGGCGACCTCGCCAACTCGTCGACCGTCGCCGACCTGCCGGCCCTGCTGCGCGTGCCGCTCTCCCAACCCCTGTTCCTGCTGGGCGCCCTGTTCGTCGCCGTGGTCTACCTGCTGCCCGGCGGCCTGGCTAGACTGCCTGCCCGCATCCGATCCGCCCGGTCCGCCCGCTCCGCTCCGGCGACGGCCGGGCTCGGCACCGCCCACCCCACCGGAGGTACCCCCGCGTGAGCCAGTCGCCGCTGAAGCCCGAGGAGTCGACCGTCCCCGTGCCCGGTGGGGACCTGGCCGTCCTGCGCTGGCCCGCCGACGACCCGCGGGCCCCGACGATCGTGGCGGTGCACGGCATCACCGCCAACGGCCTCGCCTGGTACGAGGTCGCCCGCCGGCTCGCCGGCCGGGCCACCCTGCTCGCGCCCGACCTGCGGGGCCGCGGCGCCAGCCGCTCGGTCGCCGGACCGTACGGGCTGGCCCGGCACGCCGACGACGTGGCCGCGCTGATCGGCACGCTCGGATCGGGGCCCGTCACGGTGGTCGGCCACTCGATGGGGGCCTGGGTCACCGCCCTGGCCGCCGTCCGGCACCCCGGCCTGGTCCGCCGCGTCCTGCTGGTCGACGGAGCGGTGACCTTCCCGCTGCCGCCGGGCATCCGCGAGGAGGACGCCCTGGCCGCAGTGCTCGGCCCCGCACTGGCCCGGCTGTCCACGACCTTCCCGGACCGGGGCGCCTACCGGGAGTTCTGGCGCGGGCACCCCGCCTTCGCCGGTGAGTGGACCGAGGGGATCGACGCCTACACCCAGCGGGACCTCGTCGGCACGGAGCCCGAACTGCGCTCCTCCTGCGTGCTGGAGGCCGTGCAGACCGACGGCGCCCAGGTCCTGCTGGACGAGGACGCGGCCGCCGCCGTCCACCGGCTGCCCTGCCCGGCCGCCCTGCTCTGGGCCGAGCGGGGCCTGCTCGACGAGCCGCAGGGCCTCTACGACCACGAGCGGATCGCACTGGCCGGGTTGGACCCGGAGCGGGTGCCCGCCTCGCCGGTGCCGGACACCAACCACTACTCGATCCTCTGGGGCGAGGCCGGGGCGGAGCGCATCGCCCGCCTCCTGCTCGCGGACGTCCCCGCCGCCGGATAGCCGGCCGCCTCGGACGGTCGGCCGCCTCGGGCCGACCCGGAACGACGCACCGGCCGACGGGGCCCGAACCCCCGTCGGCCGGTACCGGTGCCGTATCCGCCGTCCGTGTCCGCGCCGGTGTCCCGCCCCGGCGCCGGGCGGGTCAGCCCGCCGTGCCGAGGAAGCTCTCCCAGCCGCCCGCCGGCGCCTGGCCGACGTTGAGCGAGCGCAGCTTGCGCACGGTGGACTGGTCCTGCACCTCCAGCCACTCGACCAGCTGCTTGAAGGAGACCAGCCGGACATCGGGCTTGCCCGCGATGCTCTTGAGGGTCTCCTCGACGGCGTCCATGTAGATGCCGCCGTTCCACTGCTCGAAGTGGTTGCCGATGAAGAACGGCGCGCGGTTGCTGTTGTACGCCCGCTCGAAGCCCGCGAGGTAGGAGTTGGCGGCCTGGGTGCGCCACTCGCCGTACATGGCGGGGTCGCCCTTGGTGCTGCCCTTGGACTGGTTGGCCAGGATGTTGTAGTCCATCGACAGGACCTGGAAGTTGTGCCCGGGAAAGGGGATGGACTGCAGCGGGAAGTCCCAGACCTTGCCGTCCTGCACCTTCTGCGGCCATATCTGCAGCCCGCCCGAGGAACTGGCGTCGTACTTCCAGCCCAGCTTGGCGATGGTCGGCAGCAGCGCCTTCTGGCCCTCCAGACACGGGGTGCGGCCGCCGATGAGCTCCTTCTTGTAGTCGAAGGGGAGCGGGTCGACGTCGGTGAAGCCGGTGTTGGTCCGCCACTGGGTGACGAAGCCGATCGCCTGGTCGATCTCGCTCTGCCAGTCCTCGGGGGTCCACATGTTGACCCCGTTCTTGTCCGGACGGCTGGAGCAGAAGTGCCCGTTGAAGTGGGTGCCGATCTCGTGCCCGGCCAGCCAGGCCTGGCTGATGAGCTTGAGCGTGCTCTTCACCGCGCCGTCCGACAGGTACGGGATGTCGGAGGCGCCGACCGAGTGCTTCGGCGGGTGGTAGAGGTCGGCCTTGCCCTTGGGCAGGGCGTAGATGCCGGAGAGGAAGAAGGTCATCGTGGCCTTGTACTGCTCCGCCAGCTTCAGGAAGCGGGGGAACTGGCCGTCCTCGGTGCCGCCGGCGCCGTCCCAGGAGAAGACCACGAACTGGGGCGGGCGCTCGCCCGGCTTGAGCTTCTCGGGCTTGGGCTGGTTCGGCTGGGGGCCGGTGTCCGCGTTGGAACCGTCGCCGATCGGGGTGCCCTTGGGCACCACCGCCTGGGTGGGGTCGCCGGTCCCGGCCGGGTTGGTGCTCGCGCCGCCGGGACCGGGGGAGGTGGTGCCCCGGCCCGAACCGGACCCGCCGCTGGAGCAGGCCGTGACCGCGCCGAGGGCAGCGGTCGCGGCGGTCGCACTGAGCACCGTCCTGCGCGAGATGTTGGTCATCGTCTCCCCTGGATGCCGATACCGGTGGTGAGGGCGGCCCGCAGCCGCACCGGTCAAATCGGGCAATTTGATGAGTATTCCGCCGTTAGCATGTCATGTCGCCGCAGTAGCCACCAAGGTCGCCGAGCGCTGACGACTCTGAACACGCCGGGCGCATCCGGCTGGGCTGCGGGGATGCGCCGACTGTTGCCGTCCTGTGACGCTTCCCGCCCCCGTGCGGCCCGGTCAGTACGGTACCGCCGGGCCGCCCGCCGCCCGGCGGAGTTCGTCAGCGTTCGGCCGGGTTGGTCGCCCTTTTGGGGAAACTTTTGCCCCGTGCTGCCCCTGGCGACCGGAGGCCCGCCAGGGGAACCGCCCGTCAGGTGTACGGACCCCCGGAGCGGGCCGTACGGAGGGGGGTGGTCGGGTCGGGCGGGGCGGGTCGGGTCGGTCCGGTCACCCCGGGTGCGTCACCGGGGTCGGCCGGTCGGCCGGGCATGAGCGGCGGGAGGGCCGTCAGAGCGCGGCGAGCCGCCGGGTGCGCCGCACCATGCGCGCGATCGCGGTGCTGATGGCGGTCGCCGCCACGCAGGAGACCGCCAGGCTCAGCCAGGCGGTGTCGAACCAGTGGCTGTTCAGCCAGCCCAGCGTCACGATGTAGGCGGCCCAGACCAGCGCCGCCAGCGCGGACCAGTGCAGGAACCGGTGCGGGTGGGCGGGGGAGTGGCCGATCGCCAGGTCGAGGACGGTCCGCCCGGCCGGGACGAACCGCGCGATCACCACCATCGCGGCGGCCGCCCCGTGGGGGCGTTCGATCAGGGCCTCCTGGACCCTGGTCACGCTGGCGGCGAGTTTCGGACGCCGGGCGAGCCGGCGGTGCAGCACCGGGGCGCCGCGCCGGGCCAGGTTGAGCAGCAGGAGGTCGCCCAGGAAGGAGGCCACCGCCACGCCCAGTCCGAGCAGCACGGGCGCACCGTTGATCTGCGCGGTCTTGAGCACGGCCAGGATGACCAGCGTTCCGCTGGGGATGAACGGAAGGAGGGCGTCCCCGAGCACGGCGACGAGCGCCAGCGCGCAGATCCACGAGGATCCGATCGCGGCCACGAAGTTCAAGGCCCTTTACTCCCTCCACGCCTCCCGGGGGAGCAGGTGGCTCAGAGGTCAACGCTAGCGCCTCGACTTTTCATGGCATGAAGCACCCCGGTATGGCATCGGTCACGGCCGCTGATTCCGGCCGCGTCGGACAACGGCGAATCGCGCGTCCGGGCCGGTCAGGGCGGGGGTGCCCGGGTGACGGAGAGCCGCCGGAACCCGAACGAGCCCCCGGGGCGGGGTGCCGCGCCGAGGGCTCGCAGTGATCGTCCGGTGCTGGTCCAGCCCGACGATCTTGCTGGTGGAGTGCGGATCCCGTTCCGGCGACCCGCTCCGGGCCCAGCCTGCCGGACGTCGGGCCCCTGCCGCGAGTACCCGCGTTGGCGACTTCCGGCGCTGGCGGGAAGTCGCCAACCGTGTTCGGCCGCTGGCTCTCCGTCAGCCGGGCCGCCAACCGGACTTCCGTGCGAAATGGCCGAAACCCGTCCGGACCGTGGCCGGACGACACCCCGGGAACGGGAACAGCGAGCCCCCGGCCGGGGTTGACCCCGGTCGGCGACAGAGACCGGCGGGCCACCCGGGCCCGCGCGGTCGCCCACGACGGCCGGCTCGAGACGGCCGGCTCAAGGACGACAGCCAGGAGGGCGGACGGAATGACCACCGAGGACCAGCAGGAGCAGGGGACCGAGCCGCCGGCCGGCACGGCGATCAGGGGCGTCGCCCGCGGAACGGCACCCGCGCCGCTCTCGATCCTCGACCTGGCCACCGTCGGCGTCGGCCACACGCCCGCCGAGGCCCTCGCCGCCACCACCGAACTGGCCCGCAAGGCCGAGCAGTGGGGCTACCACCGCTTCTGGGTGGCCGAGCACCACGGCATGCCCGGGGTGGCCAGCTCCACCCCCGCCGTCCTGATCGCCCACCTCGGGGCCCACACCACGACGCTGCGGCTCGGCTCCGGCGGCGTCATGCTCCCCAACCACGCGCCGCTGGCCATCGCCGAGCAGTTCGGCCTGCTGGAGGCCCTGCACCCCGGGCGGATCGACCTCGGGCTCGGCCGGGCCCCCGGCACCGACCCGGCCACCGCCCGGGCCCTGCGCCGCGGACTCACCGAAGGCGCGGACGACTTCCCGCAGCAACTCGCCGAGCTGACCCACTTCCTGGACGGCGACTTCCCGGACGGCCACCCCTACGCCCGGTTGACCGCCGTCCCCAAGGGCGAGGGCCGCCCGCCCGTCTGGCTGCTCGGCTCCTCCGGCTTCAGCGCCCAGCTGGCGGGCCGCCTCGGCCTCCCGTTCGCCTTCGCCCACCACTTCAGCAGCGCCAACACCGTCCCGGCGCTGGACCTCTACCGGTCGTCCTTCCGCCCGTCGGCCGTGCTCGCCGAGCCGTACGCGCTGATCGGAGTCAGTGCGGTCGCCGCCGACGACGAGCCCTCCGCCCGGCGCCTCGCCCGCTCCGCGGCCCTCGGCATGCTCCGCCTGCGGCGTGGCAACCCCGGCCCGATCCCGACCCCGGAGGAGGCCGAGCAGTACCCGTACAGCCCGGCCGAGGAGGACTTCATCGACAGCTGGCTCGACAACGTCGTGCTCGGCGACCCGGGCCGGGTCGCCGACGGGCTGGAGGCGCTGCGCAAGCGGACCGGCGTGGACGAGCTGATGGTCACCTCGCACATCCACGGGCACGAGGCCCGGCTCCGCTCGTACGGCCTGATCGCCGAGGCGTACGGCCTGACGGCGACGGTCTGACGGGGGTGCGCTGACGGGGGTGCGCTGACGACGGTGCCTTGACAGCACTGCCCCGGCGGCCCGGGTGCGACCGGCCGCCGGGGGGCCTTCCGGGGGGCGGGCCCGTCCCTGGGAAGCCCCGCTCCGCGGCTAACGGCCGTCCAGGGAGGGGCGGCCCTCGCGGAGTATGGCGGCGACCAGCTCGGCCTCGCCCGGGCGGGCGAAGTACCAGCCCTGGGCGGTGTCGCAGCCGGTCAGCCGCAGGCGCTCGGCCTGGGCGGCGCTCTCGATGCCCTCGGCGGTGACGGTCAGGCCGAGGGTGTGGGCGAGCTGCACCATCGCGCCGACGATCTGCTCGTCCGCGTCGCTGCGGCGGGAGCCGAGCTCGGGGCGGCCGGGGCGGTCCGTCGGGGCGGGCTCGCGGAAGCCCTCGATGAAGGTGCCGTCGAGCTTGAGCACGTGGACCGGCAGCCGGGAGAGGTAGGCCAGGTTGGAGTAGCCGGTGCCGAAGTCGTCGATCGCGATCCGCACGCCCATGTCGGCGAGCGCCTGGAGCGCCTGGAGGGGGCGGCCGCCGGGGCCGAGCAGGGCGCTCTCGGTGATCTCCAGCTGGAGGAGCCGGGCCGGCAGGCCGGTGCGTTCGAGGGCCCGCGCGACGTCGGCGACGATGTCGGAGTCCCAGATCTGGCGGGCGGCCAGGTTGACGCTCACGAAGGTCTCGGTCTCGGGGAACTCGGCGAGCCACTGCCGGGCCTGGCGGCAGGACTCCTCCAGCACCCAGGTGCCGAGCGGCACGATCGCGCCGGTCTCCTCGGCGAGCGGGATGAAGCGGTCCGGGGAGAGCGTCCCGTAGCGGGGGTGGCGCCAGCGGACCAGCGCCTCCGCGCCGTGCACGGTGCCGTCGGCCAGGCCGACCAGCGGCTGGTACTCGATCGTGAACTCTCCGCGCTCCAGGGCCGGGCGCAGCGAGGTGGCGAGCAGTTGCCGGGTGAGCTGGTGGGCGCCGCGGTCGGGGTCGTAGAGGGTCCAGCGGGCGCGGCCGTCGGCCTTGGACCAGTAGAGGGTGGCGTCGGCGTCCTTGACCAGGTCGGTCGGGGTGGTCTCGTGCACGGACCGCTCGACCACGCCCACGCTGGCGGTGATCACCAGCCGGTGCCCGGCGACGTCGAAGGGACGTTCCAGCGCCTCCAGGATCCGGGCGGCCAGCTCGGTCAGCTGCTCGCTGCCCAGGCTGTCGGTGACCAGGACGGCGAACTCGTCGCCGCCCATCCGGGCCACCAGGTGGGTGTCGCGCCTGTCGAACCCCCGCCGCAGCCGGGTGGCGACGGCGATCAGCAGCTGGTCGCCGATGTGGTGGCCGAGCGCCTCGTTGATCGCGGCGAAGCCGTCGAGGTCCAGGTAGCAGACCCCGACCCGGCGTTCGTCCGGGGTATCGGCCGTAGCGGGCCGGTCGACCGGCGTGAGGCAGGCGGCGTCGAGCCGGTCGAAGAAGTAGGCCCGGTTGGGCAGCCGGGTCAGCGGGTCGTGCAGGGCCTGGTACTCCAGCCGGTCGCCGAGGCGGCGCTGCTCGGTGATGTCCTCGACCAGCGCGAGGGTGTAGAGGGGATCCCCGGCGCCGTCCCGGATCAGCGAGACGGTGACCTTGCTCCAGACGGTGTGGCCCTCGCGGTGCTTGAGCTGTTTCTCCACGCGGAACCGTTCCCGCTCCCCGCGGACGAGCTCGGAGAAGAGCCGGTCCGGCATGCCCTCCGGGTCGATGATCCGGTGCAGGTGGGTGCGGACCAGTTCGCCGACGCTCCGTCCGATCAGGTTGGCGAAGGCGGGGTTGACCTCGATGATCCGGTCCTCGGCGTCGATCAGGGCCATGCCGATGACGGCGTCGCAGAAGGCGGCCCGGAACCGGGACTCGCTGGCCCGCAGTGCCGCCAGCAGCCGGTCGGCGCCGAGGCCCTCCCGGGTGCCGTCGGTGAGTGCCCGGTCCCGAGGGGCGTCGCCGGTGAGCGGGGCCGCGCAGGTGGGGCAGAACAGCAGCTCCGGCTCCGCCAGCGTTCCGCAGGTGCCGAGGGCGGTGGTGGTTCCCGAGGCGGGGCCGGCGCCGGATCCGCCCAGGGGCCCGACGGCCGTACCGACGGCCGATCCGACGGTGGGCCCGACGGAGGGTTCCAGGAGCGGTGAGGCGAGGTGGCGGTGGCGCGGTGACTCCTCGTGCCGCACGCCCGGGTGGTGTGCGTCGGCCCCCTCGTTCTGGCCCGGCACGGCATGCTCCCGTCCGCTGCTGACGCTTGACGATGGTCCGGCCGGCCGGTCGGGATCCGGCGGTCGGCTCCGCACTCTGTCGTGGTCATCGGAGTCGGTCCGCTGCGGGGCCGCCCGTCGTGGGGCGCCGGCGCGTGGAGACCCGCCTGAAGGACAGGGCGCTGCGGCCGATCATAGGCCGCGACGGCAACACGCGGTGACCGCCGCCAGGGTGATTCGCCCGCTTTGTGATCATGAATGGCGATACGTGCAGACGCCCCCGGTGCACATCACATGATGTGCGCCAGGGGCGCGTGCGCCGAAGCCGCGCCCCTGGGCGCCGGTCGCGCGCCGGAAGCGGAGCGGGCCGGGAGCCGGCCCGGAGCCGACGCCGGAAGGACTCGGGAGGAGCGCGGAGAAAGGAGGAGGGAGAAGGAGGAGGGAGGCTCAGGCCAGCGAGGCGGAGAGGGTGATGGTGGTGCCGGTCAGGGCCTGGCTGACCGGGCAGTTGGCCTTGGCGTCCTCGGCGGCCTTCACGAAGCCGGCCTCGTCCAGCCCGGGGACGACGCCGACGACGGTCAGGTGGATGCCGGTGATGCCCGTGCCGGGCTGGAAGGTCACGTCGGCCTTGGTGTCCAGCTTGGTGGGCGGGGTGCCGGCGCCGGTGAGGCCGTGCGAGAGGGCCATCGAGAAGCACGCCGAGTGGGCGCCGGCGATGAGCTCCTCCGGGCTGGTCCTGCCGTTGGCCTGTTCGGCGCGGGACGGCCAGGACACCGGGTACGTGCCGATGCCGGACGATTCGAAGGTCACCTCTCCCTTCCCGTCGAGGAGGTTGCCCTCCCACGCGGTGGTGGCGGTGCGGGTGGTTGCCACGGTCGGTTCCTCCAGTGCTGAGGGAGTGTTCGAGCGGTCACTTCCGGTCATGCACGGCCCAGCCTACGGGCAGCGCCCTCCCGCTCCGGCGCGTCACGCCGGGGAGGTCGGACGGGTGCGCGGCGCCGGTGGACAGGTGCCGGCCCGCTGTCCGGATCGTGGACGGTTCCGTCCGGCGGTGCGGGGCCGGAGCGGGGGCCCTGTTAGATTTGCCCGGGCCCGAGCCCGGCCGCCGTGCGGTCGGGCGCCCACTCCAGACACCGGGAGCCGCCCCGATGACGGACCACTCCACGACCCCCGACACCGGCCTGACCGAGGGGATCGACGACGCCGTACGGGCCGAGCTGACCAGCCTGCGCGAGAGCATCGACAACATCGACGCCGCGGTGGTCCACATGCTGGCCGAGCGCTTCAAGGCGACCCAGCGGGTCGGCCGGCTCAAGGCCGCCCACAAGCTGCCGCCGGCCGACCCGGCGCGCGAGCGGGACCAGATCAAGCGGCTGCGGGAGCTGGCGGCCGGAGCCAAGCTGGACCCGGTCTTCGCGGAGAAGTTCCTGAACTTCATCATCGCCGAGGTCATCCGCCACCACGAGGCCATCGCCCGCGCCTGACCGGGCCCGGCAGCACGGGCCGGGAACCTCGGGCCCGGCACCGCGGGCCCCGGACCACCCCCGACGGCCCCGGGCCGGCACCGGGACACCCGGTGTTGTCGGCGGCGGCTAAATGACCGATTTCGTCAGGCTCCACGGTTGGCGTAGCGTGCAGGTTTCCCCAGCCGGAGAGGTGGAGCAGCGACGATGGCGGTGAACCTGCCCGAGACGTCCAGCGGAGCCGGAGCCCCCGGCGGGCCCGCGTCGAACGCCCACGGGGTGTCCGGAGGTCGCGGCGGGGACCGTCGCCGGGCGCGCGGTCCGCGCGGCCGGGCGAACCGCCGCTCGGGCCGGCGTCCCCGGCCGTGGTGGATCGAGCTGCCGGTGATGGCGGCGGTCGGCCTGGTGGTCGCCCTGCTGATCAAGACCTGCCTGTTCCAGGTGTTCACCATCCCGTCCGGCTCGATGGAGAACACCCTGCGGATCGGCGACCGGGTCGGCGTGAACAAGCTGGCGCCGCTGACCGGCTGGGAGCCGGAGCCGGGGCAGCCGGTGGTGTTCAAGGACCCGGGCGGATGGCTGCCGCCGCAGCCCACCGACCCGAACCCCGTCACCAACGCCGTGAGCTCGGTGCTCAGCTTCGTCGGCCTGGTGCCGCCGAAGGACGACAACTACCTGGTCAAGCGGGTCATCGCGACCGGTGGTCAGACCGTGCAGTGCCAGGGCACCACGCTGACCGTGGACGGGCGGAAGGTCGACGAGCCGTACCTGCACCCCGGGGACGACTCCTGTGCCGGGCTGGACTTCGGGCCGGTGAAGGTGCCCGCGGGCCACGTCTGGGTCGAGGGCGACCACCGCAGCGACTCCGCCGACTCCCGCTACCACCAGCACGGCCCGGGTGGCGGCGCCGTGCCGGTGGACAACGTGGTGGGCCCGGTGTCGGCCGTCGTGTGGCCGCTCAGTCACCTCGACTGGTTCGGCTGGACCGGCCGCTGACCCCGGGCTCGGCGGCCACCCGCTCGGCGGCCCCCTGAGCGGAGCCGCCGGCGGAGCCGACCGGCACCGCTTCCGCCTCCGCGGGCTTGCTCGCCTGAGCGGCGAAGGCCCCGGTCAGTACCAGCAGGCCGCCCGCGATCTGCGGCAGCCCGAGGTGTTCGCCGAGCAGCACCCAGGCCGTCACGGTGGCCACCACCGCTTCCAGGTTGGCGACCACGCCGGCGATCGGCGGCGAGAGGTAGCCGACCGAGATCACCCCGGTCAGGTAGGCGAGCACGGTCGCGATCAGCACCATCCAGGCGGCCGGGAGGAACGCGGGCAGGGTGTGCCCGTTCATCACCACCGACCCGCCGAGCTTGCCCCAGTCGGCCTGCCACGGCCGGGTGAGGGCGGTGAGCAGCACCGCGCCGACGAGCAGCCCGAACGCGCTGACCGCGAGCGGGTCGACCGGGCGGTCACCGTGCCGGCCGGCGTCGGCGAGCACGAAGTAGCCGACCTGGCAGAGGGCGGCGCCGAGGGCGAACAGCACGCCGAGCGCGTCGAAGCTCAGACCGTTCCAGACCTCGACCACGCAGGCCAGCCCGGCCACCGCCACGCCGGCGCCGATGGCCGCGCCGCGGGTGATCGGTTTGCGCTGGACGAACTTGACGTAGCCGATCAGCAGGGGCGGCCCGAGGTACTCGATGAGCAGGGCGACGCCGACCGGTATGCGGGAGATCGCCGCGAAGTAGCAGGCCTGGACGCCCGCGACGGCGAGCAGCCCGAAGCCGAGCAGCAGGCCGGGGCGGCGCAGGACGGCGTCCCGGTGCCGGTAGGCGACCGGGAGGAGCGCGACCGCCGCTCCGGTGACGCGGAGCCACACCACGTGCAGCGGGGAGAGTCCGGCCTCTATCAGCGGCTTGGCCGCGGTGCCGGAGCCGCCGAAGGCGATGGCGGAGACCAGCGCGAGGCCGAGGCCGAGGGTTCTGCCCGAGGGGACGGAGGGCGAGGCCGTTGATCTGTGCACGGCCGCATTGTGACAGTCATACCGATGATCGGGTAAGGCGCCATTCCGTCATTCGGTCCTGCCTCCACCTGTGCGTAGTGGCGCACTCACCCGAGCCCGTGCGGCCCCGGTTCCGCGCACCCGGTTCCGCGCACCCGGTTCCGCGTACCCGGGTCCCGAGGCGCGGAGGCCCGGAAGGCCCGAGAGCCCGGGGCCTCGAAGGCCCCGGGCTCCACCGGCGTCGTCCGTCAGCCCCCGGACCCGGACGAGGCGCCCGCCCCGGCGACCGAGTCCGTCCCGCCCGTGGACGGGGCGGTCGGCTGCGAGGTCGGGGGTGCGGTCGGCTGGGTGGTCGGCGTCGGCCTGGAGGTGGGCCGGGTCGGCCGGGTGGGCTGGGTGGTCGGCTGGCTGGTCGGCGGAGCCGTCGGCGTGGTGGCCGTCCCGCCGCCCGTCGAGGTCGAGCCGTTGCCCGGGGTCGTGGTGGGGCCGGTGCTCGGAGCGTCGGTCGGAGCGCTCGTCGACGGGGCGCTGCTCGGGGTGCTCGGGGCGGTCGGCAGGTCGGTGGCGCCCGAGGAGTCGCCGCCGGCCGGGGTCGGGAAGTCGCTGACCGACTGGCCCTTGAGCGCGGCCTTCATGTAGCTGGTCCAGATCTGGGCCGGGAACTGACCGCCGGCCGCGCCGTCGATGCCGCCGACGCCGCTCAGGCTGACCTGGGAGCCGTTGCCCGGGTCCTGGCCGAACAGCGCGACCGAGGTGACCAGCTCGGGGGTGTAGCCCACGAACCAGACGGACTTCTGGTCGTCGGTGGTGCCGGTCTTGCCCGCCGCCGGGCGGCCGAGCGCCTTCGCGCGCCAGCCGGTGCCGCCCGGGTCGCTCACCACGCCCTGGAGCATCGAGGTGACCTGGTTGGCGGTGTCCTCGCTGATCGCCTGGGTGGTCTTGTGGGCGGGCAGCGCGACGTTCTCGCCCTCGCGGTCCACCGACTGCACCAGCCACGGGGTGATCTGCTTGCCGCCGTTGTCCAGCGTGGCGTACACGCCGGCCATGTCGAGCACGCTCGGGGTGGCGGCGCCCAGCGGGATGGACGGCACCGGGTCGAGGCCCGGGGTGTTGCCGGGCAGGCCCAGCGCGACGGCGGTGTCCTTGACCTTCTGGAGCCCGGTGTCCTGCGCGAGCTGCGCGAACGCCGAGTTGACCGACCAGTCGGTGGCCTGCTGGAGGCTGATCTGGCCGTAGCTCTTGTCGCCCTCGTTCGGCGGCGCGTACGGGGTGCCCTTGCCGCCGCGGACCTTCCGGCCGCTGGTGCCGTCGTAGACCGTGCGCGGGGTGACGGTGCGCCCCTCCTGGGTCTTGGCGTTGTTCTCGAAGGCGGCGGCCAGCGCGATCGCCTTGAAGGTCGAGCCCGCCTGGTAGTCGCGCCGGGTGGCGTTGTCGACGTAGTGCTTCACGTAGTCGACGCCGCCGTACAGGGCGACGACCGCGCCGGTCTTCGGGTCCACCGAGGCGGCGCCGGCCTGGGCGGCCGCGTCCTTCTTCCGCTTGTCCGGGTTCAGGTTGTCGTGCAGCTGGGCCTGGACGGAGTCCTGGAGGGCCTGCTGGCGGGCCGGGTCGATGGTCAGCTTGATCGTGTAGCCGCCCTTGGCCAGCTCGGTCTCGTTGATCACGCCGCTGGAGGTGAGGTACTTGGTGGCCGCGTCGACCAGGTAGCCGGCCTGGCCGGACAGGCCCGGGTTGGGCTGCGGGTCCCGGACGTCCGGGAAGGCGGTCTTCGCCCGCTCGTCCGCGGAGAGCCAGCCCTCCTTGACCATGCCGTCGAGCACGTAGTTCCAGCGGTTGACGGCGTTCTGCTTGCCGGCCGCGGTCGCGGTGGCGACGTCGTAGGCGCTCGGGGCGTTCAGCAGGGTGGCCAGGTAGGCGCCCTGGGCGGGGTCGAGGGCGGAGGCGTCGACGCCGAAGTACGCCTGGGCGGCGGCCTGGATGCCGTAGGCGCCGCGGCCGTAGTAGGAGGTGTTCAGGTAGCCGGAGAGGATGTCGTCCTTGCTCTCGGTGGCGTCCACCTTGATGGCGATGAACAGTTCCTTCACCTTGCGGGTGATCGACTGCTTCTGGTTCAGGTACGTGTTCTTCACGTACTGCTGGGTGATGGTGGAACCGCCCTGGGTGCCCTGGCCCTTGGCGGTGTTGATCGCGGCCCGGGCCAGGCCCTGGACGTTGACCGCGCCCTCGTTGTAGAAGTTCCGGTCCTCGGCGGCCAGCGCGGCGTGCTGGGCGGCGGGGGAGACCTTGTCCAGGGCGACGTTCTGCCGGTTGGTCTGGCCGGTGCGGGTGAGCACCGAACCGTCCGAGTAGAGCCAGGTGTTGCTCTGGGCCGTCGCGGCGGCGTGCGCGTCCGGCACCTTCACCAGGAACACCCCGAGCACGAACAGGCCGATGCCGAGCAGCAGCGCCGAGCCGAAGCCGAGCAGGGTCATCCGCCAGGTGGGTATCAGCCGTCGCCAGCCGGTGCGCTTCGGACGGCGCGGCTTCCTGCCGCCGGACCCGCCGGCGGAGCCGGTCGAGCCGGTGGAACGCTTGAACCGCTTGACCGGGCGGAGGCCGATCGACGGCGTGCGACGGCCGCCCTGGGCGTTTCTGGACAAAGCGCGGCCTTTCCTGCGGGCGCACCTGGGCAGCCTGCACGGACGGGGACATCGGCGGTTGGGGACCTTTGTCCCGATTCCGGTTCTACTGCCCTGGACGAGCAGAACGGGCCGGATGGCTCCGGCGGATCGCCAATCGAGACCGACATCACACGCAAAACGGACGTCGGAGGCCAAAAAATCGGGGAGCCCCTCGCTGCTGCGAGAGGCTCCCCAACTGTCTGTGCGCCGCCAGGGACTCGAACCCCGGACCCGCTGATTAAGAGTCAGCTGCTCTAACCAACTGAGCTAGCGGCGCCTGCTGACCTGGAAAACAATACACGCTCCCGAGGGGTGCCTCGAACCGGCCTGGACCGCCCGGGCGGCCACCGCCCGATCCGCCCCTTTCCTTCCGGTTGGTCTGGAGTTCGCCGCTGGTTAGGGTGGAACGGTGCCCAGCCCCCAGCCAGGACGCCGCGCCGCGCCGACGGCGGTCGCCACCCTGCTGCTGCTCAGCGCCGTGGCGTACACCGCCTGGGTGCTGGAGGTCGTGCTGAGCACCGGACTCGACCCGGTGCAGGCGTACATCAGCGAACTCGCCGCCGAGGACCAGCCGCTGGGCGGCCTGTTCCGGGCCACCGACCTGGTCGCCGGGCTCTGCCTCCTCGCCGCCGCCGGTACCGCGCTCGCCACCGGGCGGGCCGGGGCCTCCCGGCGGCACCGCTGGGCGCTGGCCGGCTGGTCCGCGCTGGCCCTGTTCGGCGCCGCCACCGCGGCCGACTCCCGGCTGCCGCTCAGCTGCGCGCCCACCAGCGACGAGATGTGCGCCGCCCGGGAGACCGCCGGGCTCGTCCCCGCCACCCACACCGCGCACGCCGTCACCAGCAGCCTCGCCATGGCCGGGGCGCTCACCGCGCTGGTCTCGCTCACCGTCGCCGCCCGGCGCCACCGATGGTGGCCGCCGGTGCGCCGGTTCGGTCCCTGGCTGTTGGGCGCCGAGCTGCTCGCCACCGGCTGGAGCCTCGCCTCGATCGCCGCCTTCCAGGCCGGGCACGGGACCTGGGCGCTCGGGGCCGGACAGCGGCTCCAGGTGCTGCTGGTCGCGCTCTGGCTCGGCCTGCTGGCGCTGGGCATCGCCCGTTCCGCCCGCACGGACGGGCCCGACGGACCGGACGGACCGGACGGGACGGACGGGACGGCCGAGGATCCGGTGGACCGGCACCGCCCGGCCGAGCCGCTCCCGGGGCGGCGGCCGGCATGAGCACCCCCGGACCGGACACCGCCGGCCGGGCACGCTTCCTGCGCGTCGACGGCGTCCCGCTGCACGTCCGCACCGAGGGCAGCGGCCCGCTCTGCCTGCTCTCCGGCGGCCTCGGCAGCAGCTGGTTCGACTGGGACCTGGTCGTCCCCTTCCTCACCCCGTACCGCACCGTGGTCCGCTTCGACCGGCCCGGCTACGGGCTGAGCGCCGCCGAGCCGGCGACCGGCAGCCCGGCACCGACCGCGGCCGGCGAGGCCGCGCGGATCCGGGCGGTGCTGGACGGCCTCGGACTGCGGGAGCCCTGCACCGTGGTCGGACACTCGCTCGCGGGCTTCCACGTCGAGGCGTTCGCCCGGCTGCACCCCGAGCGGACCGCCGGCCTGGTGCTGGTGGACGGCAGCGTGGAGCGGGCGGCCCGGCCGTACCCGGCACCCGCCGCGCGCGATCTGGCGGCCCGGGCGGTGGCCGGCGCCGCCACCGCCCTCGCCGTGCCCTACCTGCTGGGCCCGACCGCCCGCCGGGCCACGGCCCGGATGTCCACCGTCCGCCGCGAGGACCTCGCCCCGGCGCCCCTGGTCCGGCACTGCTACCGCACCGGGCGGGCCCTGCGCGCGCTGCTGCGGGAGAACGGCCGCTACCTCGACACGGCCGCCGAACTGGACGAGCTGCGGCGCACCCGGCCGCTGGCCGAGGACCTGCCGATCACCGTGCTGGCCGCGGACGACGGCTGCCGGACCCGCCGCACCGAGGACTGGCTGGCCCGGCAGCGGGAGCTGGCGGCGCTGCTCGGGGCGGACTTCCGCACCACCGCCCCGGCCGGGCACCTGGTGATGTTCGACCGCCCGGACGCGGTGGCCTCGGCCGTGCTCGACACCCGCTGAGGCCGAGCCGAGGTGCCGAGGCGGCCTCGGAGGCGTTCACGAGGAGGAGGCCCATCCGGGCCGGAAACGCCTCAGGCCGCCCACCGGAGTGGACGGCCTGAGACCTTGCCATGTGCGCCGCCAGGGACTCGAACCCCGGACCCGCTGATTAAGAGTCAGCTGCTCTAACCAACTGAGCTAGCGGCGCTTGCTGACGTCGAAGACTCTACACGGCGCCGACCGGATCCACCGAATCGTGTTCGAGTGGTCACTCCTCGTGTTCGGATCCGCTCTCCGGGTGGTGGCAGGCCGCCTGGTGGTCCGCCTCCCGCGCGCCGCCGAGCAGGGCCGGCCGCTCCTGCTCGCAGCGGGCCCGGTCGGCCGCGGCGGTGAGCCCGGCGTAGCGCGGGCAGCGGCCGCGGAAGACGCAGCCGGCGCGGCGTTCGGTGGGCGGGGGAGGGTCGCCGGCCAGCAGGACGCGGTCGCGGGCGCGCTCGGCGGTGGGGTCGGGCAGCGGGACGGCGGAGAGCAGGGCCCGGGTGTACGGGTGGCGGGGGCGGTCGAAGACGGCGGAGACCTCGCCCTGCTCGACCGTCCGGCCGAGGTACATCACGCTGACCCGGTCGGCGAGGTGCCGGATCACCGAGAGGTCGTGCGAGACGAACAGGTAGGACAGGCCCAGTTCGGCCTTGAGCGACTGGAGCAGGTTGAGCACCCCGGCCTGGATGGAGACGTCCAGGGCGGAGACGGGTTCGTCCAGCACCAGCAGGCCGGGCCGGACGGCGAGGGCCCGGGCGATCGAGACGCGCTGGCGCTGGCCGCCGGAGAACTGGTGCGGGTAGCGGACGGCGTGCTCCGGGTCGAGGCCGACCTGGCGCAGCAGCTCGGGCACCCGGCGGGCGATCTCCTCGCGCGGGGCGCGCTGGGCGAGCAGCGGTTCGGCCACGATGTCGCCGATCGGCATCCTGGGGTCGAGGGCGGCCATCGGGTCCTGGAAGACGATCTGCACCCGGGCGCGGAGCCGGTGCGCCTCGGCCCGGGTGAGGGTGGCGGTGTCCCGGCCGAACAGTTCGATGCGTCCGGTCTGGGGGGCGCCGAGCCGCAGCAGTTCGAACAGCGTGGTGGACTTGCCGGAGCCGGACTCCCCGACCAGGCCGAGGGTCTCGCCCTCCCGCAGGTCCAGGTCGACGCCGTCCACCGCGTACACCTCGCCGACCTTGCGCTTGAACACCGTGCCCTTGAGGAGCGGGAACGTTTTTCCCAGGTCGCTCACGGACAGCACCGGCGTCCGGGCGGAGCGGTCGCCGGGTCCGGTGGCGGTGAGCAGCTCCGGGACGGGGTAGACCTCGGCCGGCGCGGGCCGCCGCTCGGCGAGCTCCGCCGACCGCACGCACGCCGACAGGTGGCCGGTGGCACCGTCGACGCCGCCGATGTCGCCCGGGGCGGCCTCCAGGGCGGGTTCCGCCGCGGAGCAGCGCTCCTCCGCCAGCGGGCAGCGCGCCGCGAACGGGCAGCCCGGGGGCAGCTCGGCCATCGGTGCCGGGGTGCCGGGGATCGGCACGAGCGGACCGCCGCGTCCGTCCAGCCGGGGCAGGGCGCCGATCAGGCCCAGCGAGTACGGGTGGCGGGGGGCCGCGAACAGCTCGTCCACCCCGGCCGTCTCGACCACCCGTCCGGCGTACATCACCGCGACCCGGTCGGCCGCACCGGCGATCACCCCGAGGTCGTGGCTGACCAGGACGAGCGCCGCGCCGGTCTCCCGCTGGGCGGTGCGCAGCACGTCCAGCACCTGGGCCTGGATGGTGACGTCGAGCGCGGTGGTGGGTTCGTCGGCGAGCAGGACGTCCGGTTCGTTGGCGACCGCCATGGCGATCATCGCGCGTTGGCGCATGCCGCCGGAGAACTCGTGCGGGAAGCTGTCCAGGGCCCGGTCGGGCGCCGGGATGCCGACCAGGTCGAGGAGTTCGGCGGCCCGGCGGCGGGCGGCGGCCCGGTCCACCCGCTGGTGGACGCGGACCGCCTCGGCGATCTGGTCGCCGATCCGGTAGACCGGGGTGAAGGCGGACAGCGGGTCCTGGAAGACCATGGCGATCCGGCGGCCGCGGATCGCGGCGAGCTCCCGGCCCGGCAGGCCGACCAGTTCGCGCCCGTCCAGCCGCACCGAGCCGCTGACGCTCGCCGTGCGGGGCAGCAGGCCGAGCACGGACAGCGCGGTGACGGACTTTCCGGAGCCGGACTCGCCGACGATGCCGAGGGTCTCGCCGCGCCGCAGGGTGAGGTCCACCCCGCGGACGGCGGGGACCGGGCCGTCGGGCCCGGCGAAGTCCACCCGCAGGTCCCGGACGGCGAGCAGCGGGGTTTCGACGGTGGTGGTCACGGGTGCTTCCTACGGCCGGCGGGGCTGGGGCTGCTGACGGAACGGCTGGTACGGCGGGTGCGACGGGAACCGCGGGTGCGGCGGGACCGGCGGGGCGCGGCCCCCGAGGTGGGGTCGAGGGCGTCGCGCAGCCCGTCCCCGATCAGGTTGACGGCGAGGACGAACAGCACCAGCAGCCCGGCGGCGAAGTAGAACAGCCAGGGGAACACCGGGGCCTCGCCGGTCCCGGCGGCGAGCAGGGTGCCGAGCGAGACGTCCGGCGGCTTGACCCCGAAGCCGAAGTAGGAGAGCGCGGTCTCGCTCATCACGGCGCCGCCGACCGCGATGGTGGCGTCGATGATGAGGAAGGAGGCGACGTTCGGCAGGATGTGCCGGCTGATGATCCGCAGCGGCCGCACCCCCATGAACCGTGCGGCGCGGACGAATTCGCGTTCGCGCAGGGAGATGGTCATCGAGCGGACCACCCGGGCGGTGATCATCCAGTTGAACAGGGCGAGCAGCAGGACGAAGGCGATCCAGCCGGCGCCCTTCAGCCGGGCGGAGACGATGGTGATGATCAGGAACGCGGGGAAGACCAGCAGCAGGTCGACCAGGAACATCAGCGCCCGGTCGGTCCAGCCGCCGAAGTAGCCGGCGCAGGCGCCGACCACGGAGGCCAGCACGGTGGAGAACAGTGCCACCAGCAGGCCGATGACCAGCGACTTCTGCAGGCCGCGGACGGTCTGCGCGAAGACGTCCTGGCCGACCCCGTTGGTGCCGAACAGGTGCTCGGCGGAGGGGGGCTGGTGCAGCGCGGAGAAGTCGGGGGCGGCGTAGTCCCAGCGCGTCAGGTACGGCCCGCCGAAGGCGAGCGCGAACAGCAGCAGCACCAGGACGGCGCCGACCACGGCCCCGCGGGCGGCGAGCAGCCGGGAGAGGACGAGCCGGCCGCGGCCGGCGGCCCGGGGCGGTCCGGCGGGTGCGGAGGGTCCGGCGGGGCCGGCCGGTTCGACCGGTTCGGCGGTGGTGGCGGTGGTGGTCATCTCGGCTCTCCTCCGGTCAGGACCGCACGCGCGGGTCGAGGGCGGCGTGCAGGGTGTCGGCGAGGAAGCCGGAGACGAGGACGACGGCGGCGGTGAACAGGTTGATCGCCACGACCGAGTTGACGTCCTGTTCGTTGATCGACTTGATCAGCCACTCGCCCATGCCGTGCCAGCCGAAGATCGTCTCGGTGAAGATCGCGCCGGTGAAGATGCCCAGGAAGCTGTAGGCGAACATGGTCGACATCGGGATCACGGCGGTCCGCAGCCCGTGCTTCAGCAGGGCCCGGCCGCGGGTCAGGCCCTTGGCCTCGGCGGTGCGCAGGTAGTCGGAGCCGAGCACGTCGAGCATGGTGCCGCGCTGGTAGCGGCTGTAGGTGGCGAGGCCGCCGAGGGCCAGCGAGACGGTGGGCAGCAGCAGGTGCAGCGCCCAGTCGGCGAGGTGGGCACCGAGGCCGCCGGTGAGCCCGGGGGTCTCGTACCCGGTGAACGGGACCACCTCGTGGCCGGCCGCGTCCTTGGCGGCGATGGCGCCGTTCTTGAGGAACAGCGCGACCAGGAAGACCGGGGTGGAGAGCAGGACGAAGGACAGCAGGGTGAGCAGCCGGTCGGAGATCCGGTACTGGCGCACCGCGCTCCAGGCCCCGGCGGCGACGCCGAGGACCATGCCCAGCAGGCTGCCGAGCAGCAGCAGCCGCAGCGAGACCCAGACCCGGCGGCCGAAGTCGTCGGCGACGGGGGTGTCGTGGATGGACCGGCCGAGGTCGCCGTGCAGCAGCCCGCCGGCCCAGTGGCCGAAGCGCTCGACGACCGGGGTGCGGTCGTTCAGGTTGAGCGCGGTGAGCTGGCGCTCGACCGATTCGGCGGACGGCCGGGGGACCTTGGCCTCGAAGTAGGTGCGCGGCTGCATGGCGGTCGCGGAGACCGCGTACGCCAGGAAGACGGCGGCGATCAGCAGCGCCGCGTAGTAGCTCAGCCGTTTCGCCAGGTAGCGGAGCATCAACGGCCGCCCGTCGCGGTGCGGGTGGGGCCGACGCGTCTGGTGGGCATCGAGTGGTGGCTTTCGGTTCCGGGCCCTTCGGGGCGTCAGTTCTCGTGGTTCGCGGGCAGGTTGGGAACCAGCAGGTCAGAGTGAAGCACCGGTGCGCTGAGGCGGTGTTGCGGCCGTGTTGCCGCGTGTGACGTCTGGATCAGGTGTGCGCTCCTCCCCCTGGTGGCGGATCTGATCCGCTGTTACGTTCTGCTCGCCCGGTGCCGACTTGGCTGCCCACGCTCAAGCCCCGCCACACCTCCCGCGCCCCAACTACCGTCATCGACCCCAGGGGGACCCTCATGGACGCTTCCACCACGGCCCGCCGCTCCGGCCGGGCGGCCGCCCTCGCCGCCGCCGTCGCGCTCGCGGTCACCGCGTGCACCTCGGGCGGGGGCGGCTCGGCCGACAACGTGGCCAAGAGCGAGCCGCCGAGACAGGACTCCCAGGACATCAACGCCCAGCCGTCGGACCGGATCAAGGACGGCGGCGAGGTGCGCTTCCAACTGGACCAGTGGATCACCCAGTGGAACCCGCTCCAGGTGGACGGCGGCTCCTACACCGACACGGTGAACCTGGTCCGCGCCCTGGAGCCCTCGCTCTTCCGCACCGACTCCTCCGGCGCCTTCCACCCGGACCCGGACTACCTGGTGGAGGCCAAGGTCACCTCGACCTCGCCGCAGGTGGTCACGTACAAGCTGAACCCCAAGGCCAAGTGGTCCGACGGCAAGCCGCTGAGCTACCTGGACTTCAGGGCCGACTGGCAGGCCGGCAGCGGCAAGGACCCGGCGTACAACATCTACGACCCGTCCGGCTACGAGCTGATCTCCGGGGTGGAGCAGGGCGCCGGCCCGGGCGAGGTCGTGGTCACCTTCTCGGAGCCGTACGCGGACTGGCAGAACCTGTTCCGCCCGCTGATCCCGGCGGCCGGCATCTCCACCCCGGACGACTTCAACAAGGGCTGGGTGGAGAAGGTCCCGATCACCGCGGGCGCGCTGAAGATCGGCGCGGCGGACAAGACCGCGCAGACCATCAGCCTCGTCCCGGACCCGGCCTGGTGGGGCACCCGGGCCAAGCTCGACAAGATCACCTTCCGGGTGATGGACAAGGCCGCGAGTATCCAGGCCTACCTCAACAACGAGATCGACTTGGCCTCGGCCGGCACCGCCACCGCGTACGGGCAGCTCAAGAACGCCAAGGACACCACGATCCGGGCCGCCAGCCCGTGGGACGAGGTGCACATCTCCTTCGGCGGCACCGGCGCGCTGGCGGACCAGAAGGTCCGCCAGGCGCTCGGCAGGGCGCTCGACCGCTCGGCGCTGATCAAGATCGCCAACAACGGGGTGCCGGTGGAGTTCAAGCCGCTCGGCAACCACATCATCATGCCCAACCAGACCGGCTACCAGGACAACTCCGGCGAGTGGGCGAAGTTCGACCGGGCCGCGGCCGGGAAGCTGCTGGACGACGCCGGCTGGAAGGAGTCCGGCGCCGGCCAGCCGCGCACCAAGGACGGCCGGCAGCTGGAGCTGCACTGGGTGCTCAGCGACGGCACCACGCAGGCCCAGCTCGACCTCGCCACCGCGGCGGCGGCGATGTGGCAGACGGTCGGGGTCAAGGTCGACCTGGACAAGGTCGCGGCCAACGACTACTTCGCCAAGTACGTCACCCCGGGCAAGTTCGACATCGCGAGCTGGCGCAACACCGACTCGTTCCCGAACTCCAAGAGCCTGGCCAACTTCCGCCTGCCGGTGGGCGACAACACCTTCAGCAACCCCTCGCGGCTGGGCACCCCGGAGATCGACGCGCTGCTGAAGAAGGCGGCCGGGACGGTCGACCCGGCGGAGGCCGTGAAGCTCTACAACGAGGCGGACGCGAAGATCTGGGAGCTCGGCCACACCGTCGAGCTCTACCAGCGGCCCGCCGTGGTGGCGACCCGCAAGGGGCTGGCCAACTACGGCGCCTTCGGTCTCGGCCAGGAGGACTACAGCAAGGTCGGCTGGGAGAAGTAGGTGGCGCCGCGAGGAGGCGGGCCGCACGGCAGGCGCTGGCGAGCAGCGCGGTGATCACGAGGCCGGTGGCGCGGACGCGGGAGGATCGGCTCCGCCGCCCCCGCTGTCCCGCCACCCGCCTTGACCTTCCGCGTTGCCCGCACGCCACCCGTGTCGTGGGGCCCGGCAGGGCCCGCGCTCTTCCAACCGGGGAAGAATCTAGCGGCGCTCCGGCCGCTCGCGAGGCAGCGCGCGGGGCACGCGCGGAAACCCGCCGCGCTGTCACCCGGTTCGCGCACCGGAGCGTCAACTACGGCTGACGGCAAGGAAAAAAGGGGGCATATGGGGCCATCGTGACCGGGGGCGTGCGGCCTTCCCCGGTCTCGCCCGTGCGCGCACACTGTCGTGCCGGTGCGCGCACACCTGCCGCGCCGGTGCGTGCGCCGGGGCGGAGCCGCTGCCAGGATGCGCGGGACGGTCCCCCCTTCCGATTCCCGGAGCAGTTCCGATGGCCAGTGACCCCGCCGCGACGGCACCCCTCAGCCACCCCGTCGACCCGCCGCCGGTCCGCCGGATGGTCCCGCGCGACCGGCACGAGCCGCACCGGGTCGCCACCCCGCTGGAGCTCTTCTTCGACCTCTGCTTCGTGGTCGCGGTCGGCCAGGCCGGGCGCGAACTGGCCCACTCCCTGGCCGACGGGCACTACGGGGCGGGCCTGCAGGGGTACACCCTGTCCTTCTTCGCCATCTGGTGGGCCTGGATGAACTTCACCTGGTTCGCCTCCGCGTACGACGTCGACGACGTGCCGTACCGGGTCACCACGCTGGTGCAGATCGCCGGGGTGCTGATCCTCGCCGCCGGGGTGCCGCGGCTGTTCGCCGCCCAGGACCTGACGCTGGCGATCGCCGGCTACGTGGTGATGCGCCTGGCGATGGTCACCCAGTGGCTGCGCGCCGCCGCCAGCGAGCAGGGGGTGGCGCGCCGGGTCGCGCTGGGCTACGCGGCGGGCATCACGCTCTGCCAGGCGGGCTGGGTGGTGATGCTGTTCCTGCCGCACGACGTGCGGCCGTACGTCATCCCGGTCGGGGTGCTGTGCGAGCTGGCCGTGCCGGTGATCGCCGAGCTGCGGATGCGGACCTCCTGGCACCCGCACCACATCGCCGAGCGGTACGGGCTGTTCACCCTCATCGTGCTCGGCGAGACGGTGGCGGCGGCGACCGTCGCGGTGCAGTCGGCGGTGGACGAGCACGAGGAACTGGGCCGGCTGGTGCCGGTGGCCGTCGGCGGGCTGCTGATCTGCTTCGCGGCCTGGTGGATCTACTTCGCCCGGCCCGTCCACGAGCACCTGCGCTCCAACCGGCAGGCGCTGGTCTGGGGGTACGGGCACTACCTGGTGTTCGGCTCGGCGGCGGCGATCGGCACCGGGCTGGAGGTCGCGGTGGAGTCGGCGGTGCACCAGGCGCACATCTCCGAGACCGCGGCCACCGCGACGGTCACCGTGCCCACCGCGCTCTACCTGGTCACGGTCTGGTTCCTGTACTCCCGGCACACCAAGCGGGGCGCGGCGGCCCAGGCGGTGGCGCCGGTGGGGGCCGTCCTGGTGCTGGCCTGCACGGCGCTCGGCGGCGCCGGGGTGCTCGCGGCGGGCCTGGTCTGCGCGCTGATGGTGGCGGTGGGCGTGCTGATCCACGGCCGGGAGAGCCGGGCCACCGCCCGCGGGGTCCGGCCGACCCGGGGGCCGGTCGGACCGGGGGTCTAGCCGGTCGGGGCGTCCGGCCGCCCCGGGGCTTCAGCCGGCCCGCCCCAGCAGGACCGGCTCGTGCCGCGCCAGCCAGTCCAGATAGGCCGGGTTGACCTTGGCCAGATCCAGGTAGGCGGAGCGCAGTTCGCCGTACAGGGCGTCCAGCGCGGGCGGGCTGAGCACGCGCGGGCGCCAGGTGAACAGCAGCCGGACGGCCAGCGGGTCCCCGTGCACCGGGCGGACCACCGTGCCGGGCCCGGGCAGGGAGGTCGGCTGGCAGGGGCGGACGGCCTCGCCGGAGGCGACCAGCTCGGCTGCGGTGGCGGCGTCCCGCACCTGCACCACCCGGGGGTTGAGCCCGGCCTCGCTGAACACCCGGCGCATCGCGGCGTACTCGTGGTCGGCGGTCGGGTCGACCATCCAGGTGTCCTCGGCGAGGTCGGCCAGGTGGACGACCGGACGGGCGGCGGCCGGGTGCCCCGCGGCGAGCGCGACGAACTGCGGCTCCCGGGCCATCAGCACCCGCTGCTCGGCGTCCGGCGGCACCCGTAACGGGAAGCCCTCGCTCTCGTACACGAAGGCCACGTCCAGCTGGTCGGCGCCGACCATCCGCAGCAGCGCGCTGGCCGAGACGTCCACGTGGATGGTGGTGTCGGTGTCCGGCAGCCGCTCGTGCACCCGGCGCAGCCAGGCGGCGACGGCCCGGCTGCCGACGCTGCCGATCCGCAGCCGCCGCTGCCGGCCGGGCGCGGTGGCGTCCCGGGCCTCCTGGCGGGCCGCGGCCACCAGGGCGGCCATCTCGGTGATCACCGGCCGGGCCCGGGACAGCACCGAGTGGCCGAGCACGGTGGGCCGGCTGCCGGTCTGCTCGCGGGTGAACAGGGTGCCGCCGATGGCGCGTTCGATGCGGTGCAGCTGGGTCGTGAGGGAGGGCTGGGTCATGCCGAGCTGGAGCGCGGCCTTGCGGAGGCTGCCGGTGTCGGCAATCGCGCACAGCACCCGGAGGTGTCTCACGTCGAGCTCCACGTTCGGAGCATAGACGCAGCCGCACCGCCTCGCCAAGGACATGACAGGCATTCAAGGCATGCCGGAGGGCCGACCGGCGGGTCGGCCGGCTCGGCGGACGGCGACGCGCCGCCGCCATGCGGCGGAGCTATCGCGGGTTGGCATCATCCGTGACGGCCCCGGGCGGGTCGAAGCTCGGTGGACAGCAACCGCCCCGGCCGCACGAACGGGGCGGCCCCCACCGTGCGTCGCCCCCGGGCCCGGCCCCCACCGGCCCCGACGGGCCGGCGCACCGCGAAACCGGAGCCCCCACATGAAGCGATCCGTGCTGTCCGCCGCCCTGGGCCTGGCCCTCGCGGCGGCCGCGGTGACGGGCAGGGTCGCGAGGCCGGCC